>NATK01000020.1 GCA_002085285.1 Candidatus Latescibacteria bacterium 4484_7 | reverse complement strand
TCTGATGGACGAAATCAGGCAAGGAAATTGCATTTTAGGGAACGAAAAATACATCATGATCCCTTATAACAGGGGTCACCTTTTATCTTCCTATTCACGGAAAAAGTGCGAAAAATTCTGTACGCTACCTTATACTATTTATCACCGTAATGTATTTGGGTATTAACAATGTAAAATTAACTCATAGGGGAGAAAAATAATAATCATCATAGGGGTGGTCGGTCTTGAACCTTGCAAATGTCAGCGGCTCGTAACTCTCTTGAGCCACCTATACAGCATAGTGTGCGAAACACCTGAATCTCGTGCTGCCTTTGCATGATTACCACTGTGCCTTGCAAGTTCTAGCTTTTCATGCACAAAAAGGAACACAATCGTATCTTCGTTCAGATATGATTTTGCGTAATCAATATGCCGCCCGTGAAATTTCAATATGGCAAATGCCAGAAGTGCGACCCTGAGCTCCATATTATCCAATGTCTTCTGAGCTATTCGTAACGAATTCGAAAGAGCCCCCTCCGCCTTCAAAAGTTCCCCCGTCGCTATATATACTTCGCCGATTTTCCTATAACCACTAACTACAGTATCCCCCCCGGGAACCATCTCTTCGGCTAGTTCAATAGCAACCTTCAATGGTACTGCTTCACAAAGGCCTCGCATAAAACGAACGCACCGAATGCGTGTAAATCAGGTTCTTCATCGGCCACTTGCGCTGGAAAACCCTTGGTTCCCTCGCCCCTACCGGCACAAGCATCAAAGTCTCCGGTTTTCTCGAGCTCCCGGAAACACCGACTCGGCAGTCGAGCCTTGTATCAATATAGAAAAGGTATGGTTTGACCCGGTGGCGATAAACAACTGATTTGAAAAACGAAAGCCCTGAAAGCTCCAAGCCCTTCTGCTGCTCGACGATGGCTTTTCTCAATTCCACGGCATTAAGCGGAACGCCTTGCCGAATAGGAATAACATCCCATTGAGCATCGACAAAGGTCCATTTCCCAAATTCCCCGAGATACGCTTCGGCTACGACATGCCCCACTCCGCTCTCACGCGTTTCGACATCCTCGGTCTTTAATCCCAAAACCCGTGCTCTGACACCTACTGCGTTCAGGCACCCGCTCACCACAACGGCATACTCGACGCAGCGGAATTTCTTTCCTTTTCTTGCTTCTTCTACGATAGAAAGCGGATCGCTTTTGACGGGCTTATTGTTGCCGTTGTGCTTCCACAAGCCATGTGTCCAGTGGCACATGGCTATTGCCCTCTGCAGATCGGTTTTGCACCCCGCGACAACACTATGCCGCAAGATTGTACGAAGAGCACACATTAATCCCACAACCATTAAAAACAAGATGTATCGAATAAAGACGTCGGAAAATGTCCGAAACCTGGCTCCGCGACAAGTGTCAGCTTAGAAGCCCGTTAATAATAAGCTCTACCGCTTCTTCCTCATCGAGCCCTCGTGACATGAGCGTTTCGAGCTGCTTCGTGTCCACGCTACCGATTGCCGCCTCGTGCGTGACATGAGCCTTCGGATTGCTCACCTCGACGATTGGTATCGCCGTGGCGGTGCCATTGTCCTGAATGATCTCCTTGCAATCGACATGTCCCCTCGCGTAGGGAGCGGTCGCCTTTAGCACGTTATATACCTCGGCTTTCGCATTCCCCCTCACCGCGACACGCGACGTAAGGACGCCCCTCGCCTTCTCCCCTACGAGGCTGCCCGCCTCCCTGATCTTGATCAAGTCATCCTCTCTGCCGCTCACCTTGCTCATCATCTCCATCACACTCTCATCATAACCTGTTATGTCATAGTCTATATCGAGCAGCCCCACTCTGCCCCTTACAAGCTCGAACGTCGTCTTGAAACGAGCTCCCCTGTCGAGATCTACGACGGCCTTTGGGTAAACCTCTATGCCGCCGTGTTCGCTGTGGATGTGCTTTTCCTCATAGGTGTAAGCGGCCCCCTCTCCGATCCTTATCTTCGCATCCATGATATGCTTAACGTGCACCGCCCTGGGGAAGACGCAGTGAGAAAGGACCGAAATGCTCGCACCCTTCTTGATGTCTATATCCATCAAGATCCTCTGGACTGCCTGCTCATGTGTGACACCGAAACAGAGATGCACCTGCTTCTCAATAACAACACCCTCATCGACGACGATCTTTGCCTTGACCCCATCCTCCATCTCCTCGGTATCGATGTGGAGGCCGGGCACGAGATTTTTGCTCACAACCTTGTTCAGGTTGATCGTCATATGAGCGGTGCCCTTGTCGTTCAGTATCTTGTCTTCATTTGCTATCTGCAGCAGTTCATTAATTTCCATATATATCACCCTCATCAGGAGCGTTCTTGTGTTCACAGGGAAGACATTCCCCCTCGAAGAAGCCTTCAATCTTGTCGGCAGAGCCCTTTGTTACGAGTTTCCCGCCGCAGAAGAGAAATGCATGCTCTGCCTGCTTCATAACGGCGATACTGTGCGTTATCAAAATGACCGTTGAGCCGAAGCTCCTCAACAGCTTTATCCCGTCGAAGATCTTTTCGAGCGAAGAGACATCGATGCCCGAGTCCGGCTCGTCGAGAAGAACGAGCCTGGGCCTCATGGCAAGAATCGATGCGAGCTCCACCTTTTTCCGCTCCCCTCCGCTCAAGGTTTTATCTACTGCACGCTGCAAATAATCCTCGGGATTGAGCCCTACCATCTCCAGCACGTCTTTGGCCGTATCTACAGACTTGTCCTTTGCCGACGCCATTATGAACTTTCCGACTGTAAGACCTTCGTACCTCGCCGGCTCCTGCCATCCCAGCGTTATGCCCAGCTTGGCCCTTTCAGCTATACCCATATCCTTGATGGAAGTGCCGTTGAATATGATGTCTCCTTCAACCTTTCTATAACCTTCGAGCCCCATTATTACGTTTGCCAATGTCGATTTGCCTGCGCCATTGGGGCCTACGACGGCGTGCACATGTCCTTCCCAAAAATCGATGTTGACATTGCTGAGAATCGGTTTGCCGCCGAGATTGAGATTTATACTCTTCAGTTCAAGCATTGCCATACTGCATCACCTTCAATACTCATAAATCCTTCTATAACCCACTGATGGGATCGAGAAAAGAATATAAATAAATGTTGACAAAAATACAAAGGATTTATCGAATCCCATTCACCGCGCACTTCTTTTGACGATTATCCTGCCTTCACCTCTACTTGTAAAGGTGCCGATGCGAGCGGCGTCGGCGACACCTCTTTTATGGAGTTCGGCAACCATTTCGTCTGCGTATCTGGAAGGAACTGCGATGAGCAAACCACCGGAAGTCTGAGCATCGCAAAGTATCGTCTTTGCCGTTTCGGAGATATCCTCGCTCCACCGAACGACATCAGATACATAGTCCACGTTGTTCTTCGTGCCGCCTGGCACAACATTGCCCGTTGCAAATTCCCACGCTTCACTGAGCGAAGGTACGCTCTCCAGATATACCTCAGCATCAACACCACTCGCCTTGGTCATTCCCTTCAAGTGCCCCATCAAACCAAACCCCGTGACATCGGTGCAGGAGCTTACAGGAAACCCTTCGAGCACTTCCGCAGCCCGACCATTCAGTGCACTCATAACCTCGATTGCGCGATTCGTCGTCTCCTCGCTCGTCAATCCCCTCTTGATAGCCGTCGCTATGATACCCACACCTATGGGCTTGGTCAGAATGATTGCATCTTGCGGACTGGCGTTTGAATTGGTGAGAATCCGCTCAGGATCAGCAATGCCCGTTACTGCCATTCCGTACTTCGGCTCCGTGTCATCGACAGTGTGGCCTCCGAGTATACTAACGCCGGCTTCTTCCGCCTTGTCCTGAGCACCCTCCAGAATGCGCTTCAATATCTCCATGGGCAGACGATTCGACGGAAACCCTACGATATTGAGGGCAAACAGCGGTCTTCCTCCCATGGCATATATATCGCTGAAAGAGTTGGCAGCGGCGATCGCCCCGAAATGGTACGGGTCGTCCACGATCGGTGTGAAAAAGTCAACCGTTTGAACCACCGCGGTACTGTCATCGATTCGATAAACGGCTGCATCGTCCTCTGTCTCGGTGCCAACGAGAATATTGGAGTCACTCGGCCTCGGCAGATCGGCCAATATCCTCTCAAGCGCCTGGGGCCTCAACTTGCAGGCGCAGCCAAGTCCTGCAGTGAAGTGAGTCAACTTTATGTTCTCTATATCGGTTGCAACAGAAACGGTCTCCGCTTCCGAAGGCTTCAACCTCCGAACCGCTCCGACAACGATCTCGATTGCCCTGTCTACCTCATCGGCAGTAGTCATCTTTCCCGTCGAAAAACGAATCGTACCCATTGCATACTCCAGAGGAACATTCATCGCTGTAAGCACATGGGAAACGTCGATGGAATCCGAATGGCAGGCAGCACCGGCTGAAGCGGCGATGCCTTCGATCTCGGAAAGAATTGCATTCGCCTCGATATTCGCGAAGCTTATGCTCAATGTGTTCGGCAGCCTCTTCTCCGGATGGCCGTTCAATTTTACCCCATCCAAGTCCTTCAATCCCTCGTGCAGTCTATCTCTCATCTCCTTCATGTGATTAGCACGCTCATCCAGTTCCCTCGCAGCTATCTCGCATGCCTTTCCCAGCCCCACAATCTCCAGCACGTTTTCCGTTCCCGCTCTTCTGTTCTGCTCGTGATCGGCTCCATGAATCAGTTTTTCCAGACGGGTTCCATGGCGAACGAACAAAGCAGCGATCCCCTTTGGGGCATAAAGCTTATGGCCGGCAACTGACAGAAGATCCACTCCCAAATCTTCTACGTTCGTAGAGATCTTGCCAACTGACTGGGCTGCATCGGTGTGCATGACAATACCGCGGCCTCTTGCAATGGCAGCGATCTCCGAAATAGGCTGAATCGTCCCCACCTCGTTATTTGCGTGCATTATCGATATCAATATCGTCTGCGGTGTTATCGCCTTCTCCACATCGCCCACATCGACCATACCGTACTCATCAACCGGCAGATAGGTTACCTTGAACCCGTTTTTCTCGAGATACCTACAAACCTCGAGCACGGCAGGGTGCTCGATCGCCGATGTTATTATGTGGTTGCCCCTATCCCTGTTGGCAAGGGCTGCACCTTTGACAGCGTAGTTGTTGGACTCCGAGCCGCCGCTTGTAAATATCAGCTCATCCGGCTCACAGTGCAGCAAATCCGCCACCTGCCTGCGGGCCCTTTCGACAGCATTCTTCGTTTGAACGCCATACCAGTGAGTACTGGAAGGATTTCCGAAATGCTCATCAAGGTATGGCCTCATCGCATCAGCGACTTCTCTATCGATCGGGGTTGTTGCGTTGTAATCGAGATAGATCGGATTCACCTTTGGCCTCACTAGCTGAGTTACATTTCCTCTCCCATTGCCATACGGCTGTTGATTATTTAATAAACCTCTCGTCGTCTCTGGCGCTTGGAAGCTTGTGCACATTCTCATCGAGCCAGCCCTTTTTGCCGACTTCCCTCACATCGAACTCGGGTACGTATGGTTTGATATCCAGGAGGTTCGTTCCGTCAACGATGTCCACTTCCTCGATATGCAGTATATTTCCATCGACCCTCACCAGACGCACCGTCGAAATACCTATGGGATTGGGTCTCGCAGGCGCACGCGTCGCGAAGACACCGTGCGGGTTGTCGTCCATGAACGGCTTGACTTCCGGTTCCCACCCCTTGATAAGATGAAAATGATATATCAAAATAATATGTGAGAATTTCTCTATATCCTTGAGACAGCCGGCGAATTCGGGGAACACTTCCACCGTGCCCTTCACGCCCCTGGCACCTGCAGGTTGAATAGGTGTTCCTTTGGGTTCTTTGAAAGGAGAATGTATTATCCCGATCGGCCTGTATCTAATTTCTGACATGGTTCAAAGATAATACTTTCTCTTTTATTTGTCGACAAGAAGAAGCCTCGGAATCATTTCCTTTTGTAAATAATTGGGTCTGTCGAACTGGTTCGCTCGGATTGGAATACCATCTCATCGCCTTCCATGACGAAAAGCTCGTAAGAAGCATCACCGGAGACCTTTTGCATCTTGACCTCTTTAATGTACTCACCACGGAAACTCCACCCCCAGGCGTTGTCCTTCTCTAGTTCCCGTTCGATCTCCTTGCCGTCCTTTACATATATGCAATAGCCGGTCACCGCTATTGAGTCGCCGTATGCATTGACAACAACTCCGAGTAGTTTTTCATCGGATGAAGGCTGCGTTAGGGCAGAAACCGGATTGAGCAGTTGAAAAGAAATTATAAGCACGATCGAGAACAACGTCGATATAATCAATTTCCTCGTCATCTTATCCCTCCTAAATAAAACCACAAAGCCAAGAGCTTGCAAATGAACCACAAGAAAAATTGAAATCGCAACTTTTATGCCAAGAGATTCAAGGTCCCTCGATCATAAACAAAACAGACTGGCACAAGATATTAGCCAATAGATTGTCACATAATCTTCCCGGAACTCAATATTCCGAGCTTCTCGATGAAAACAACATATATAAGGATTATAAGGATTCTGGGTGGGGGGGTCAGTATCATCTCTGCAATATCTCGCAAACCTTCGATACGAGATCGGGCATCGTGAATGGTTTGTGAATAAAATCGATACCCTCGTCTATGACACCTTCTTCTGTGATCACATCCGATGTATAGCCAGACATGAAAAGTGTTTTAATCTTCGGGAATAGACGGCGTAGCTCCAAAGCCAGATCCTTGCCGTTCGTTCCCGGCAAAATAACATCGGTAACCAGCAGGGCTATTCTCTCTCCGTAATCCTTCGCCAGCTTCAACCCTTCCACCGGAGTCTTAGCAGTGATAACCTCGAATCCGAATTGCTCGAGCATCGTCCGGGTCAAACTCAAAATGGATTCTTCATCTTCGACGATCAAGATCAACTCGCCTTTACCCCGGCAAGGAGTTGTTCGATGATTATCGCTTTGTATCGAATCCGGGCTGAGATAGCGAGGTATGTAAATCTTGAAGGAAGTCCCTTTCCCCAAGCGACTCTCGACTTCTATGAAACCGCCGTTCTGCTTTAGTATTCCATAGACCGTAGCCAGGCCCAGACCAGTCCCCGCCCCCTGATGTTTCGTCGTGAAGAACGGCTCGAAGATATGAGTCAGTGTTTCCTCATCCATACCGCATCCGTTGTCACTCACGGTCAGCATCACATACGAGCCGGGGAAAATCTCGGGGCGCTCTGCGCAATATTTCTGGCCGATCGAAACATTCTCTGTTTCGATGATGATCTTTCCGTTTCCTTCTATAGCATCTCGAGCATTGATACACAGATTGGCAAGTATCTGATCGATCTGAGCCGGATCAATTTTGACGGTCCACAGGTCTTTGCCCGGTTTCCAGATGAGTTCTATAGTTTCGCCAATAAGGCGCCTCAACATCTTGATCATATTGTTGACGTTTTCATTCAGATCGAGGACTTTCGGAATTATCGTCTGCTTTCGTGCGAATGCCAAGAGCTGCGAGGTGATGTCAGCCGACCTTTGCCCCGCTTTCTTTATCTCCATCATATCGTTGTATAGTTCATCAGAAGGGTCGAGTTTCATGAGAGCAAGCTCTGTATAACCCAGAATCACACTTAGCATGTTGTTGAAATCGTGAGCAACACCGCCGGCAAGACGCCCTATAGATTCCATCTTTTGAGCCTGACGGTACTGCTCCTCCAATTCGAGCTCCCTCGTGATGTCACGCTTTACAGCCACGTAGTGAACGATTTCCCCCGAGCTGTCGAATACAGGTGAAATTGTCGCTTCTTCCGAATACAGCGTCCCGTCTTTCCTCTTGTTTACAAAGTGGCCGTGCCATACGCCGCCGTTAGAGATTATATTCCAGAGATTTTTATAAAATTTTTCGTCTTGCTCGCCGCTCTTGAGTATCCTCGGGTTATCCCCGATAGCCTCGTATCGAGAAAAACCTGTAATCTTTTCGAATGATGGATTGACATATTCTATCGTACCATCCGAATCAGTAATGATGACAGATTCAGCGGCCTGTTCAATGGCTGCGCTCAATCTCTCCCTTTCCGCCTCTATCCGTTTACGACTGATGTAGTTGCCCAGGCTGTGACCCAGCATCTCGAACATTTCGACGATACTTCCGTCGTATGTTTCGGCCTCATCGTAATTCTGAACCACGATGGCGCCAACCGTCTCTTCATCTGCGATGAGCGGCACCCCTAACCAAGCCTCGGGAATCGTGCCGTAGGCATCTATTTCTCCGCTTTCGAGAAGCTCCATTATCCCTTCTCTGTTCAACAAAATAGACTTCTTGCTCAGCACCACTCTACCCGTCAAAGACCTCGCAGCGGGCCAGGAATCGGGCACATCGTCTTTCTCGTCTTCGTCGAACAGCGGATAGAGCAACCCCGTTCCTTCATCGTAGAGAGCCAGTACAAAATTTTTCGTGCTTATCAAATCAGACAATTCATTGCGGACGATCTTGAACAATTCGTTCAGGTCTACTGCTGTCGCCATTGCGCGAACGATATTGTATTGTTTGTTTCTAATCTTCTCCGCTTTCACGCGCTCGGTTATGTCCCTGGCAACCGAGACAACAGCGGCGATTTTTCCGTCGCGCCAGAGTGGGGCCCCGCTGACTTCGCCTATCTTCCTCTCACCCCCCCTTGCAATAAATTCAAATACAGCCGCGTTGATCGTTTCTCCTGAAAACACCCGTGCCAAATTATCTGCTACGTCATCAATATAATCCGGATCAAGGATGCCAAGTTCATGAAACTTCTTGCCAACAAGGCTCTCGGGATCGTACCCCAGCACCCTCTTTACACTTGGAGATACCGAGAGGAGGGTACCTTCACTATCCATCGAATAGATTACATCTGTCGCATTGGTAAAACTAAGACGGTACAGTTCTTCGCTTCGCTTCAATTCTTCCTGTGCCTGCACCATATCCGAGATGTCTCTCACGATGGCCTGAAGATACGTCTTCCCATTGAGGGTCAGAGCATTCAAGGAAACCTCGGCGTCAAACTCCGTACCGTTCTTCCACGAATGTTTCCAGTAGAAACGCTGAGGCGTGCCGTCGATAGCGGCTTGAATATATGCAATCGCCTTCTTTCGGGAATCCTGACCATCGGGCTGCTTCTCAGGTGAATACTCCCACGGAGAGTGGCCGAGGATATCGTCCTTGCTGTCACACCCAAATATTTGGACTGTCGCATCGTTACAATCTATGAATGTGGATTTATCCATTATGAAGATCGAGTCGTGAGCCGTTTCGAAAAGTGTTCGCAGTCGGGTTTCGTCGTTTCTCAGCTCCTCTTCGACACGCACCCTCTTATTATCCAACTCGAGTTCGTGCACGGCAAATCCTATATCAGCGGCGATTTCGGCTAATATATCCTGATCTTCTTTACCCACAATAAAGCTCGCAGACGTCGAAACGGTCAACAAACCATGAACCTTCCCGTCAAATTCGATGGGTACGCTCAAAATTCCTTCGTCTCTACCGCCCCTCAGAAGAGGATAATCCGGGCACGTTTCAAACGGATCCTCAATGACAAGATGCTCTCCCTGTGATAAAACATTTCCGAAGCAAGGCGGCAGAGATCCGAGCCTAACCTGTTCGACGAATTCCGTGAAGCTGCCCCCAAGCCCTGATTGAACAGCGATTGAGATGCCGAGCCCACTTGGACCAATCGATCCTTCCATGGACTCCGAAGAATTCGATCGCGCATCTTTCTTCTTCGTAGCTGCCGGCTCGTCGGCTTGATCGACCGAGCGCAGTCGAGCTTCTTCTTCAGCCGGCGCAACGTTGCAAGCCCTGTCTAACAGCATGATCCACGCCGTATCATAAGCACCGGACTGCGTAAGGGCGTCAGATACCCCCTGCAGCAGCTTTTTGCAGTCCTTTCCCCTTATAATAAGCCGGTTGACAAGGCGCAATGCTTGCAACATGAAATTAAGACGTTTGCTATCTGGAATCTCCTTTTGATTGGTTTTGCTCATTACACAATCCTGCTTATACCAAGGTCCTTTGTATAAGTAGTTATCGGCAAGCTTCATTGCATCTTTTGCAATAAAGATAAAATTGTTGATTATACTCTACAATTTGTAACTCTTTTGCATCAGCTTCTTCAAGATGATATTCGATACATTGCAATTCTTTCTGCACGAGACCGGATCTGCCATAATCCGTTGGGTTAACGAATTTCCGCCGGGATTGATAAAACATCTCTCAGTAAGCTGTGATCATTCCGCCGTCAACGAGGATACTCTGTCCCGTTATGTATGTGTTCGCCTCTGAGCATAGGAAAACGACGAGCCTGCCGAGCTCCTCCGCCGAGCCGTAACGACCCACAGGAATGCTGCGGGCAAATCGCTTCTGATACTCTTCGAGTGGGATTCCTTCCTGTTCCGCCTTCATCGAGTCGAGGTATTTCAACCTGTCCGTGCCGATTCTCCCCGCACCGACGACGTTTACGAGGATGCCTTCGGGGGCGAGCTCTCTGGCGAGGCTCTTCGTCATGCCCATTATCCCCGTGCGGAAGGCGTTGGAGAGTATGAGCCCGTCGATTGCCTGTCTTATCGAAGAAGACGTGTTGTTCACGATGCGGCCCTTGCCCGCCTTGCGCATCACGGGAAGAACAGCCCTAATAGAACGGACGTATGCGAGGAGCGTCAGCTCGAATGCGGCGGCCCATGCCTTGTCGTTGAAATCGTCGAATCTGCCCGCAGGCGGGCCTCCCGTGTTGTTGAAAAGTGCGTAGATCGAGCCGAACGCTTCGATCGTCGCTCTTACGACACCGTCAATGTCATCTCCTCTGGTGATGTCTCCTGCGGTGTATTCGACCTCTGCGCCTGTAAGCTCGCGTATCTCGTCCCGCGTCTTCCTCAACCTGTCTTCGGACCTGCCGAATAGCATTACTCTTGCCTTCTCTCTGGCGAATTCGAGGGCAACCCCCCTGCCGATCCCCGAGCTCGCGGCCATCACGAGAACCGGTTTGTTTTCGAGTCCGAGATTCATTGTTTCACTCCTTTTTTACTGCTAAACCACGAACCTATGGTAGCGCAGATTGTACCTCGATTGCAATGGCTCTGTATTGGGATGAGCGGGAACAGGAAGAGACAAGGTGCCCCCCATGATATCAGAGGTCATGATGTATCTCCCTTTCCTTTTTGTACTGGGATGGGATGAATGTACATATCGATCAAATGTTTCAGGCAGCCTGAAAGGCATCCCTTGCAAGCCAACGATTCATATCAGCAAAAACGCAAGAACATGTTTTTGCTCAAAAACCGAGCAGCGTCATAGGGAATCCCGACTCAACCTATGCGAAATTCGTCTGCTCATTTCATTGAACGGCAGATCGATATTAAAATAAATCTTCTTCCTGGTTTTCTTTTCCTTATCCGAAACTTCTAACAAATCGAAATAACTGCCGTCTTGAGATATTAAAGCCTGTTCATCGACGCTAAGTCCAAGCGCTTCCAGCAAACTATATTCTTCCCCGACGCAGATTACTATAAAGGCGTTTTTAGGACTCTTACCATTTCCACTAAGAAAAATCGAACCTATTAGGTTCCTGAATATCTTAGCATGAAATTCTGCCTTTAGAGAGTCGCCGAGAAGATCATATGCAACCGTACAATAAAAATGGGATTTTATGTCCACATAATCGCTGCTTAGCGTTGAATCGGCTATCGTTATCGCTTTTTTATAATCAGGCGAGGAAAACAAATATTTCCTTATTCTCCTTTGCCTCTCCACTGTCTCTGCATAGGGTGAATATTCCTTGGTCTTCGTGTACGCCATTCGAAGAGTAAAGAAATCGCTTGCATCCAAACTGTCTCCCCTCTTTACCCTTTTTAGAAGGGTGTAATAGTCTTTCGCTGTCAATCCGTTGATATATTTGAATAATTTGTAGTTGCCGGCGGTTGTATCGCTGCGAGCACTAATAAATTCATCCATGGTGATAAACTTTGTCGTCGACGAGCAAGAGAACAGCGCCAACAGCATGAAAAAGACGAGATACATGTACTTCACGGAGAATCCCCCCTTCTTACAGTTTTGTTTGTTAATATCTTTACTATTTTCGGATCGCTTTTCATAAGTAAACCATTCATTGAAAATATATCATATGGCATTTCCCGGCGCTACGAAAAAATGTGCATGAATCGGCGATGACCTTTCCCGGCGCTACGAAAAAATGTGCATGAATCGGCGAAGGAATTATAATGATAATCTACTGTCGAGATCCAGTTCCTCTGGTCTGCTATCTATCAATAGCAGGTCAGACTGCATATGATTCAACACAGCTTCAATATGTACGCTGGATGATCGTTTTCGAGGCCGAGGGGAAAAATGGAACGGAAGATACATCATGGCTCCTAATAACAGGGGGTCACCCTGTCTCTTCCTGTTCCCGATGCCGAGGGGAAAAACCTTCGACTTTCCTGGATTAACAACATATTATATGTTTTATGCCTGAAAATTATC
>NATK01000019.1 GCA_002085285.1 Candidatus Latescibacteria bacterium 4484_7 | reverse complement strand
TGGTCTGCCTGCCGGCACAGTACATGATCATGATAACGGTTTTCGGCGTGGTGTGCGTTGCGGTTGCTTTGCTCGGGGGCTGGCAGTACGCGATGGCGACCGGGCTGATCGGAATACCCATCATGCTCTTGGTCAGCTGGCTTCTGCTGAGGAGAACGTGTCCAGTAGGATGAGGTGGTAGGAGTGAAGGCCCTGCGATCGATGTATGTTAGGGGTCACGTTTTCGCAATTGTTCTGATACTTCTTTTCTCCGTTGCGAGCAGCTACGTTACATATGTCTACGTTCGGAACTACTACGAAAACGTGACGCCGAGGGTCGAGTACGTGCCGGTGATCGTGTACAAAAATCGAACGGTGCCGGTCTACGGCGAGAGCAACTTTTCCATTCTCGAGCTGATTTCAGAAAACTTATCTCTGATCTTCTCCGATAGAAATGCGGTGCTGAGGGTCGAAATACTGTTCGTCAACGTCACGAGGACGTACTTCTACTTCAACCTCACGATTTGCAACCGAACGATGTACTTCGAGATGTGGCCCAAGAGCATCACCGTAACATTTTCAGGCACCGTCAAACTCGAGAAAAATGAAACCGCCTACATTGCTCCCTTCTCAAATAAAAGAGTTCTTGCGTACTCATTTGTTTTGGAAGGAAGCTGCTCGTTCGAAGTATTCGTTCAGAAGGTGGAGGAAAAATGAGAAAATACTGTCCAAAATGCGACGAATGGAGTATGGAGCCCCTAGATGAGAAGCAGACCGTGTATGAATGCAGAAACTGCGGCATCAGG
Source organism: Candidatus Latescibacteria bacterium 4484_7 (assembly GCA_002085285.1). GTDB lineage: Bacteria > Krumholzibacteriota > Krumholzibacteriia > Krumholzibacteriales > Krumholzibacteriaceae > 4484-7. The sequence continues at coordinate 12,104 of NATK01000019.1, read as the reverse complement.
TTTTACGTGCTGTTCTCGAGCGGCCGCGAAAAACTCAGGGTGTGGAGCAGAGCGCTTACCAAGGACGACATTGAGCGATTGATGATCCACGGCGAATAACTCCGCTCACATAAAACTTTTTTTTTCACAATCTTAAAGATTGATATCTTATGAAAGAAAGTTACATCCGATAGTTTGGATTAAGAAAGTCTGCAGCTTGTTTATCTCCTTATTTTACGTTTTTCGTCGCCTTTAAAATAAGTCGCATTGGGTTGTTTGGATTCAGAGAGGAAACTTAATATACTCCTTTCTTCGAATTTTAAATCGGTGAGAGAAGATGATGGTGTGGAGAAACGTCATTTTTGCACTATTGATTTCGACGATATTAGTCGCGGGATTTGCCAGTACATATATTATGTGGGCGACGCCGCGGACGTACTACATCACAGTCACGGTGGGGACAACTCGGCCTCACACAAGCGTCTTAGACTTCGCCAGAGACGTTCTGAGCTATATCATATCGACGCCCAGAGCAGCGAAGTCAAACGCAACAACTCCGACCGTGGTAACATCACCAACCACCTACGAAGATATCGAAGACGTCTGGCAGTTCGTCAATTATGTTAATGCCCACAAGGACGAAATCAACGACAAGCTACACGAGCTGGCCGACAAGATGGACGTCGAACTTCCGGAGGGCAACTACGCGGTATTTGTTCAAGTGGTCAGACCGGACGGCAGCGCGGTGTATCTGACGTTTCACTACTCTGATGGCAGGTTCACCGGGGTCGAAGAAGGTTGGCAGACCAGATCCGGCGAGACCGTAGTCGCAAAGATCACACACGTCAAAGAGGAATTCCTGGTCAAGTGCTTCAAGCTACTGATGGAGGGTGATTACGAGGAGCTCAATGACGAGGCGGTACATGGCTACTTTGCAAAAAGTTATATAATCGAAGAGGTCAACTTTTAAGCGGGTGAGCGCGATGCATCTAGGCAGGTGCATTAGCCTCGTGCTTTTGATCCTCATAGTGGGTTCCCTTTTAACATTTGCAATCGGCCTGATATTCTTCAGCTACTTTGGCATAGTGCCGTTTCCATTAAGCCAAGTTCTCTGGCCCTCGGTCATCGTGGCAGTGGTCGCCTTCGCCCTCTACATTATCTTCGGCGTTTTGGCCGGCAAGTATTGCCGGATATAGGGAGGCTGAGACTTGCCGGAGTTCGAAGAACCCATATCCCTTACTAGTGCCCCAAAGGTAATTAAAAAGGAGGCGTCGAGGGGAGGCGAGACTCTCTTCGCCATCTGCGCCAAGTCCGACAAGTTGTTTCTGGTGCCCGTCAAGCACGTCGAATGCGAATGCATCTCCTTTTCGCCCAGTGACATTGCCAAAGCCTGCAAAAATCACGGCATGCTTCCGGTCGGCACCCTCCACACGCACCCGTGCTCCGACGACCTCTGCGTCCTGCCGTCCGGCGAGGACATCTTCTACTACGCGAAGGTGTCCGACGAGCTCCCGCTTTTCTGCATCGCCTCGAAGAACGAATTCGTCTGCTACTACAGGGGCGATGGCGACGACTTTCAGGAGGCGTTCGGCAGTCTCAAGGAGCTGCCCTCGAAAATTGAGGTCGTCAAGAAATAGATTTATATTTTTGCGTGCAAATAAGAAATCAGGAGGTGGAAGTTTTGCCCAAGACCCCGAAAGAAGGAGAATTCGAGATGAAGTTCACGCTCTCGAAGGACATCAAGGAGGACGAGCTCCGAATCGTCGAGGAGGAGCTTATGGCCCAGATGCCCGGTCTGAAGGCCGAGTGCAGGTCTTCGAGCGGCAAGTTCCCCACGAGGGAGATCGTGTGCAAGTTCAAGGTTGAGGACTGATTTTTCCATTCCTTTTCAATTTTTGCGTTCGTCGAAAGACTTTTATATTTAAAGTCATTTAAAATTACTTAGCACTATTTAAAGGTGTTTATATGACGCGCGAACAGACACTCATCCCCATCAAAAAGTCGACCAGAGAACGACTCAAGAAGCTTGGAAGAAAGGGTGAAACCTACGACCAAATAATAAACAAGTTAATCGATATTTTCGAGAAAAAGCAGATGAGGTTTGAGAAATGAAGGTTGGGGAACCCATACTTCCCCGCCCCGCCAAAGATCCGTGCCCTCTTTTCTCCGGGTACCTTTTGGCCGTTGTGCTAAAGTCACCCCTTCCTCAGTCGATTGCGGATCTGGCGACAGGGCGGGGAAAGATAATGCCGCTCAAAATTGAGAAGGACGCAGTTCGTGCGCGGGGCGGACTGCTCGTCATCGATCCCTTGGGGATGAGGCCGTTCGTGTTCTACCCCGTGACCCTAAGCAGGGAGTCGCTGCTAATATACAAAACCTACGAGGGGAAGATAATCATTTATGAAGACTCCGAGCCTCCCCGCTCCGCCAAATAGTTCCGTTGCAATAAACAAATGTACCTATAAGGACTTGAAACTACCTTATAGCCAAAAGGCGAGAGAGCGGGGAGCAAAAAGTCCTTCAAGACAAAAGAAATGACTGTGGTGGCGGAGGGAAATGGTATTAAGCAAATCGATTTTGGGCATCGTAGCTCTTGTTGCGGCGTTCTTTGCGGTGCTCGCCAACAACAAATTCAGGGATGTTTTGAAGGGGAAAATCCTTTCGGCGATTTATAATGTTAGAATAAGCTGCGGTGTGGCTAGAAGCTGGCTGTGGTTTATTGCAAACGACGTGGACGATCCAAACCACTTTTACTGTCCACACATCGGGGAGAGAATGATATGCCAATACTGCCCGCATCACGTTAAAAACGAAACCGAAAAATACATTGAATGGTACTGCGAACTTGCATATAAAAAACTGAGGTGGGAACGAAACTGAGGTGTTTGGTGTTTGCTTTAGATGGACTGGAATACGATCTTGTTGTTAAGTGGAAGCTTAAACATCTTCTACAGAGGAAATACGGTAAAATGGATCTCGGCGAAGAATACTACCACAAAGTAAAAGATGAAAAGGTGCCCTACACTCCAATTATTTGGACGTCTTTTATCACGGGACTCCCCCCGGAAAAACACAACGTCAGAAGCATATGGACGTACGGAAGGGTTTTGGATTTCATCAGAAAACTGCCGGTGATAAGCTGGATTAAAAACAAGAGGAAGATCCTTTACAGGCTCGGCATACTGGAGCCGAAAATAGTGAGTAAAGAAAATTTGAAGGTGAAAACGATTTTCGACGTGATTAAGCCTTCAATCGCCATCCGCATGATGGCATACAACGAGGACACGGAGCAGTGGCGTAAACTCAGTAAAGCGATGCTTTTCGAGGGCTTGAAAAAATACGAGGAGCTGTTATGGGAAGACTATAGGAAAAGAGAAAAGGAGCTCTTTGACAACCTCTGCAGAGATTGGAAACTTTTGGCGGTATATTTCCGCATAGCGGACGCGATGGGACATATACATTTTGTTAAGAGACCGCATGTTCTTAGGAGGGTTTACAGAAGGCTCGACACGCTTGTCTATAAGGTGAAAAAGCGGCTCGATGAAAAACCAATCATCCTCATTGTTTCGGATCACGGAATGGAGGCAGCGCCCGATGGAACCGGAACCCACAGCCGGCACGCTTTTTGGTCAATTAACATCGACACCGACTGGGAACCAAAGAAGATAACCGATTTCTTCCCACAGATCGTGAGGTGGTGCAGTGAGTGAAAAGCCCCCCGAGGGTTTTGCTCATCGGACTTAAACACCCCTCCAGGATGGTTGCGTATTGGCTTCGTAAAGCTGGACTAAAAACCCACGTCGGCAATATTTTTTCCATTTTAAGCCCGCAAAAATATCATGTCGTTCATTTCGTGTATTCGCCCACGATTAAAATTCGTGGTCCTTTTCTTCTTTTGTTTTTAAAAGCGTCGGGCAAAAAGATCGTAGTTCACTGGGCCGGATCGGATGTTTTGGGTCTTTTGGCGAGGCGAAAAATGTGGATTTTGAACAATATAGCCAAAAGGTTTGTCGATGTACATTTGGCAGACGGTCCGTGGCTTTGTAAAGAACTCGAACTTGTGGGAGTCAGAAGCACGAGTGTTCCCCTGCTTTCTAATCTTAAAGCGGATGTGACTCCTCTTCCGGACGAACCAGCGATGCTTTTTTATCTTCCAGAAAAAAGATACATTTTTCATGGCGGAAGAATTCTGGAAAAACTCGCCACAGATTTTCCCGAAGTCAAATTTCTAGTAGTGGCAAATACGGGCAAATGCTGCGAAAAGAGGGAGAACATAGAGTTTCTAGGTTACGTCCCTTATAGAGAAATGCCAAAAATATACCGGAGGGTTCGGGGACTAATTAGAATGCCTCTTCACGATGGGTTGTCTATGATGGTGGTTGAAGCCCTCTTACATGGACGCTACGTAATATATTCAAAGAAGCTTAAACATTGTTTTTACGCCAAAAATTATAGCGACGTTAGAAAATACGTGAAAAAAATAATGGAAATAGATAGACCGAATTATGACGGGGCGAAATATGCTCAAGAGCTTATATCGTATTCTGTTAGGCAACTTCTAACGATATATAGTGGGTTGGTTGGTGAGTTGAATTGAAGATTCTTCAAGTAAGCGGTAAACATTATTCAATAGAAACCTCGAAGATTATCAACAGAGAAGGAAAACATGAAAGTCGCGTTATATTACCTTACATGGAGCCATTCAAGCTTTATACAGAAGAAGAACTCCGTAATTATAAATGGGTTAAAGTGTGGATAGGCAGTAGGGCTTCGCTTTTTTTGAAGACATTAAAAGAATTACTATTGTCGGATTATGATGTTTTGGTTTTTCACGGCTGTACGCTTAGCATAAATCTCGCTCCCCTTTTCGAATATAAATTTGTAAGAAAAATTAGAGGAAAAATACCGATAGTTTTTGTATGTCATTCTCAGAACCGTGTAAAATATATTTTACGTGAAAAAATACATGAACTTGCACGGAAAGACCGCAATCTTTTGATAGCATATGTTTCAACAAACATGAAGAGGTATTTGCCCGAGAAAAGCGTTTACTTACCGCAGGCAATACCCGGCACATTTCGTCCAAATCCGCGGATTCGACCCGACAACCCGCCCGTAATTCTTTGCCCCACGGCTGGAGGAAAGTGGGGCGAGAAATACAAGGGCAGAAGATTTCTGCTTGAAGCGGTTAAAAAGCTGAAAGAAAAGGGCTTAGCGTTCAGGCTTAAAGAGCTTGGCGGTAAGCCCGTCCCCTACTCCCAGATGCCGGAACAGTACTGGAAATCTACGCTGGTCTTCGACCAAATATACGATGAAGTTTATGGGAAGGTTACCCCCGAGGCCTTCATGTGTGGAAGGGTAGCTCTAAACGACGCCGGTTACCCTACTGAGGACAACTTTGTGAACGCCGAGAACTTGGCAGATAAAATAGAAGAGTTTTTGGTAGACGAGAATTTGAGGAGAAAGGTTGCCGAAAAAGGCAGAAAAATTGTTTTGGAACGTCATTTAGCTGAAAACGCAACTAGAAGGTTTATAGAGGTTTTGAAAAAATTTGTGGAGGGCTGTAGTTGAAAATAGATGTAGTATTGTTGACGAAAAACTCAGTTAAACCTTGCTTAGAGTTGTGTCTTAAAAGCATAGAGAGGGAGGTTCCAGTTAACAGGCTGATCGTCGTGGATGGCGGCTCCACGGACGGAACGCTAAACGTCATCAAAAAGTACAGGGACTTAAATCCACTCATAATCATCGATAAAGACGGCAACAGGGCAACGGCTAGGCAGATAGGGATATCAAAAGTTGAAACCGAGTTTTTCGCCTTTATAGACAGCGACGTTGTTTTGCCTCCGGGTTGGTTTAAGGAGGCGATGAAATACTTTGATGACCCCAGCGTTGGAGCGGTGTGGGGTGCAACCATACCGTTGAGCCCCAAGAAACTCAAGTATTTCTCGGCCATGGCGAGGTTTTACAAGAAAAGTTTGACCGAGCTTTCCAGGCGGGCGGGCTCTATACGGGGAATGCTTCATGACACGCTCATTAGAACCTCCGCCGTCGAAGACATACGCATACCGTCGTGTCTACATGTAATGGAGGATCACTATGTTAGAATGCACGTTGAAAAAAAGTATAAATGGATTTCAACCGACAAGCCGTACTGTTTTCATTATTTTAGGGAAAAGGATCCAAGAGAAGCATTTCTCGACGCATACTACGGCTGGAAGTTCGGAGTTTACAGCAAAACATGGTATGTAAAACATTTAATGTTGTTCTGGGCCAAACTTCTCTACCTGCTCCTATTCACAGCCGATACATCGGTTGTCGATGAAGAGCTGAAAAAAGAGCTATATTTTTTAAAAGCAACGATGAATATAATGAGAGGAAAATGAAAAGGAGGGAGAAAAGTGAAATTGAGAAGGTTATTGAGATACTTTACGTATTTTAGGAGGGCACACTCGGTATATTTGGCGTTTTTGATATCTCTCGGCAACTTCGTTGTTATACAGTACCGACTGCTTATTTCATATATACCAATGCTCAGCGCGGTGTTTACGTCCCTCGGTCTCTTTGCCCTATGTTTCATAGCAATTTATGTCCCGTTGGCAATAGTGTTGGGCTGGATCGACTACAGGAAACTGTCGGTTAGCGTGGATTTGACCTTGGCCGCAAGACATAATCCATACAGTGTAGACATTGCGAAGGCACTGTATCTACTTGCATCTGGAGAAAACGAAAAAGCCAAAAAAATATTAGAAAAATGGATAGATGTACCGAGGAGTTGATTCCCATTGAAGGTGCTTGAATTTTTAAAAGAAGGTTTTGCGGTTCTTGTAATAATTTTAGTCGCGTTTTTCTTTGGTTTAGTCGAGTGCCTAGTCTATCTTGAGAGGAGAAAGGAGGCTAGGAAACGTGGTCTGCCGGAGCCTGAAGAAGATTATTTCGACTATCCGTGAAAGCTGGAGAAAAGATAAGGTTAACTTCATAGGTTGGATTATCGCTATTATCCTTAGTGCTTGCTTTGTCTGGTGGTATGTCTTTCAATACATTCCGAAAGTACTTGAAGAAGAAGGAGGAATATTAATTGAGAGTTTTGGTAGTAGGTTTGGGACATGTTGGTAAGCCGCTGTACGAAATTATTAGAGGTGTCCATGATGTTGAGTGGCTGGATGTTGAGCCAAGAGATGTCACGGGGCAATTCGATGTTATGCACATTTGTTTTCCCTACTCGGAGGTTTTCGTCGACCAAACTGTGGGCTACATCAAGAGGTTTAGACCTAAGCTAACCTTGATAGAAAGCACGGTTCTACCTGGGACGACGATGAAAATCTATGAGAAAACCAAGGCACCAATATGCCACAGCCCAATTAAAGGCAGAGAAGCAGACGGAATGAAGAGATGCATCCTATGGTACACCAAATTTATTGGCGGTGTTAAAAGAGAGTGGGCTGAAACCGCGGCAAAATACTATGAAAGTCTGGGCTTCAAAACATATATTTGCGATTCTCCGCTTGAAACAGAATTCGCAAAGCTTCTCAATACAACATACTATGGTCTGCTAATAGCGTGGTTCCAGGAAATCTACCGCGTCTGCAAGAAATTCAACCTAAATTACGAGCAGGTCGTCGAATTCATACGTAGAACTGAGGAAGGCGGTCATCCACGTCCAGTAATGAAGCCAGGCATCATAGGCGGTCACTGCGTAATTCCTAATGCAAAGCTGCTCTATAAAAAGTTTAAATCTAAGTTCATCGAAGCTCTATTAGAGGCGAATGAGCAATGGAAGGTTGGTGTTTGACGTGCCACAAGTAAACTGCGTAATTCCACTCGGCTTTATAGATGAGGTAATTCGAGACGCGAGAGCTCGCGACTATGAAAAGGCGGACTTCTACGTCATTCCCTGCGAAAGGAAGGTGTTCGACGTCGTCACGATCAACCTCCTGCCCACGAGGTGGGGCACCCACGGCTCGGTCATCACCTTTGCCTGCGACGAGAAGGGCGAGTGCTTCGTCGAGGCGGACATCATCTCGAGGGAGGAGGACGTCGAGTACGTGAAGAACAACGTCGAGGATTTGGTCACCGGCGAGGACTGGGGCTCCAAGGTCAGGAGCTGCAAGGTGATTTCCGTCCACAAACACGACGGCGAGTACCACAGCCACGTGTACTGCGGAGGAATCGTAAACAGCGTTCTCGACGACGTGGTTAGGAAGCTGATAGAAATAGCGAGGGACGTGGAAGTTGAAAAATCGATGCACCTCTAGGTTGCTTCCCGACGTCGCCAGGCTTTTCGAGCCGCACTCCCTCTTAATCCAAACGGCCGAATGCGGTTTCAAGGCGATGGTCAAGCCGCTCACTGCGAGGGCAAGTTCCAATCCCTCTGAATCCAAACAACGTAATGCGGTCTAAATTTTATGTGCCTCGCTCAAATCAAAAAAGTTTCCGCATTTCGGACACTGAATACAGTACTCGGCATCGTCGCTAAGTTCATACGGAAAGACATGACCACAGTAGGGACATTGAACCCACATCAGCGTCGTCAGCGTCGCCACCTCAGACCGGACACATGCCCGCCCTCTGGAGGAGGAACGAGACCAGGAGCGTGATGAGCAGGAAGGTGCCGATGTACAGGGCGGCGAAGTGGGCGGTAACACAGTAGATGCCTAAGAGAACGGCGGCGGCAATTGTTAGACCGATTAGGTAGTCCGTCCTCGAGAAGAACATGCATGCAAACTTTCTGCCGGCGGCCGTGAGAACCAGCACGACCAGCGTGCCGGCAACCAATATCGTGTACCAGATCGAGGCGACTATCTCGATGCCTATCATTCAACACACCTCACAACTTATGTGTGGCGTTCGCATAAATAAATTTTTGCAAGAACTCAGCGGCCCTCCTCCATCTCTTCGAGCCTCAGTAGCGCCTCTGCCCACTCATCGCTGTATTTTCTGCCGCAGAGCAGCACCTTTCCGACCTTTTTGCCGACGAGAGGTGCACAGGTTCCCGGCTCGTCCCTTCTCCACACTGAGGTCAGGCTCTTGTAGCCGATGGTGCCAATGTTGTTGACGAAGTACGCCGCGTCGAGGTCGTCGAAAACGGCTTTTGTGCCTCTCGTTGTCACGATTTCGCACTTAACTTTTTCGTCCTCAACGCTACAACTGACCCTCAAAACTCCATGATATTCGGATTCGTATGCTTCAAGCGGCATTTTCTCTCACCGATTAAATTTTTGAAAAAAGGAGTATAAAAATTTGACCCTCTTAATCCAAACAAGGTAATGCAGCAAATCAAGGCTGAATGTGTAAGCGATGTTACAAGGTGCACTTTCGTTCCCTCTTAACCCAAACCATCGAATGCAACTGGAAGAATTCGCGGATCTCGCCTTTTCTGGTATATGTCAGTTGCAGACCCTCTGAATCCAAACAACCTAATACAACGAAAATGCCATTAAAACCACTAGAATCAGAATATCACGTTACAACCCCTCTTAATCCAAACTATCGAATGCAGCTGAGACTCGGATTGAGAGAAATTGCAATAGTGGCAATAGGTTCCGATCCCTCTGAATCCAAACTACCGAATGCGATGCCATTAGAATCATTTGAATCCGAGTATCACGGGGTTTTACTTACAGACCCTCTTAATCCAAACAACGTAATGCAACTTAATGGAAGATAAGTCCACCATATACGACGCTTTGAGGCTACAGTCCCTCTGAATCCAAACTAGCGAATGCAACTTGTGCGTACATTATCGAAAAACTGCAAGAAGGGGATGAGTTTCACTCCCTCTTAATCCAAACTACCGAATGCAACAATATTCTGCGGGCTGGGAAGTTGTCTCGGGAATATACGTTGCAGACCCTCTGAATCCAAACTATCGAATGCAACGGAAGCTTATAAATCTTGCTATTCGAGTCAAAAACGACAAAAACCTTTCTTAGAGAGACACCTTCGATTATCTTGTTCCTGCCTCAGCCCTTATAAATACCATCGACAAAGATTTAAATTTCGGCGAGTTGCATAATATATTTGGAGGCATTTAAAATGAATCCTAGTTTGAGAGTAATCGCAATAATATCAATAGTGATTGCGGCGATCATCTCGGTTTTCTTAGTTCTGCCATCGTTGCAGATGGCACTAACGGGCGGGAGAATAACGATAGAAGCCAGGGCCGGATACATCGAGGATCTAGACGTAACGGCGGTCAATCTCGACATTTACGATCCCGACTTTCCCATGCAATCCCCAGAGACACATATATATGTAAGGGTCGTTGTAACCACAGACAGGGGTTCGGTCACGGTCGTCTGGGATCATAACAGCACCGCCTCGATAACTGGCGACATAAACAATGTGCACGCAGAACTGATAAACAACGGGGAATACGTCACCGCCGCGATCAGTTTGCCGGGAACATACAACAGAGTTTCTGTGACGGCCACGGTTCGCTGCGATTCGGGCTATACCGGAAGTTTTAGGGGGAGGTTGATATGAGGCGAGAGTTGTTGTTTGTAATCCTGCTCGGCATAATCCTCTTCACCGTGCCGATCATCTCAATGCAGATTCGGCTGCTTGGAATGCAAATGTACTCATATCCAATGACCGAGTACGCCGCTGGGTGGGAGGTCGTGTCTGGAATATATGGGATTCAAGTCTCCAGCTCGGGAATTCCGTCCGAGGTTCGAAGCAAAGTGTGGACTGCCGCCGACGCAAAAGATTTCACCGAAGGAACAATACCGGGATTTGGCGTGTGGCAGGGCGTCGATGTCGATGGTCAGGCATACGCGCTGTGCCCGGACATAAACATCGTCGTCGACCAGACGCCAAAGCACGTGGATGAATCGGGCGAAAGAATACCAGACGATCAGCCAGTCAAAACTTTCGAGAAAAGAATCGGCGATCACTACTACGTCTACGACCTACACCTGTTTCAATTCGGAATAGACATAAGCACGACCGCCGACGTCGATGGTCCCTACTGGGCGTTTGGTCAGAGCTTCTGGTATCATGAAATCGGATCCCGATTCGGTGAAAACCTCATGTACTCGAACCTGCCGGGCCTGCCGTGGGAAGGCAGCGTCTTCATAAGCTTCTCAATAAGGCCGTGGATCTATCACTACGACCTGATAAACAAGACGATAACAATTGACGGTGAGACCTATCATCTCCTGTACGATGAGGACGAACCCGTCATCGCTGCCGTGATGCTTGTCGAGGTTGTTAAGGCGTCCCCCCGAACTGTTACGGATACTCAGCAGCTCGAACTTCAGGGCTACGACTTCAAGGCATCATACGGGGTTCCAAACTACCCGCCGGAGGGCACCGACCTGAACATGTATCTTCCGGACACTCTGACAGAATACTCCGATCAGGATCCAAACACCCTCACGCCTGACCAGGTCGCCAGGCTGAAAAGCAGCATTGTCTTCTCAATACCGCTGAAAATGATCGTCGGTGCATACGTCGCAACAACGTGGTATGGTGCTTACAAAGCGATCGAGCCAGTAAACGTCGGCATTCACATAACGGTTCGCGTTGAGGTGCTCACGGTTCACAACTTCGTTCTACACACCTCGCCAACCGCCGAGGAAGTCGAACAGCAAATGGAGTACATGAACTACACGCCCGCCGAACAGCCTTTGTCTTCGGCGCCCTGCTGGTCACGTTCTTCGTTCCGGTGCCGACGAAGATACGCGGAATACTCGTCGCCCTGCTGATAATGACCATCGGCGTGGCGATGTTCGTCATCTAACAAACATTTAAAAAACTGGAAAAACTATATTTACTCGGTGACGTTCCAATGCCTCGGGAGTGTGAGAAGGCACTGGTCGAGCTTGGCTACTGGCTCTGCGAACTGCACGACGGGCTGAGATGGAGGAAGAAAAACACCAAACAGTCGCTGGACAAGCTGACCGATGCGTTGGCGGACGTGGAGAAATACTGCAACATAAGCATCGATAGAGTCGGCGAATACGTGGCAAGTGCGTTGGATCACTACAGCAAGGGCGACAGGAAAACCGCGGGAAAGATGATGAGTTCGGCCAAATTCGCGTTCAAAAATTTATTCGAAGGTGATTGACATGCCCGAAATAGAGGGCGTAAGATGGATTAAAAGCTTCTGGCGGGCTCGAGACAAG
>NATK01000018.1 GCA_002085285.1 Candidatus Latescibacteria bacterium 4484_7 | reverse complement strand
TCGGCCTTTACGATCCTCTTCGATATGAGAGCAGCCGCACCCCCAGTGGCGGCGAAGTATACGGCAACGTTTTTCTTCATCGACTCAACAACCGCCTCGGAACGTTCACCTTTTCCTATCATCCCCTTGAGCCCCTGTTCGAGTAGAATCGGAGTATATGGATCCATCCTGTAGCTCGTCGTAGGGCCTGCAGAGCCTATTGCCTTGCCTGACGAGCCTTTTGTGGGCTGCGTCCCTCGCCGTATAGACAATCCCTGAGAGGGTTACCTTGTCCCCCGCCTTCAACTTTTCCACGTCCTCATTCGTCAATGGAGTTTCGAGTGAATATTCAGCCATCGTTCAACCTGCTTTCTTGAAAGATCCATTTCGACAACTATGCATTTCGCACCTCACTCTTCCCGCTCTACCGCCGCGTCGCGGTCGCTTCGCCGTCGAATATAACCACCGAATCAAAGCTCTACGTACTTGTGCCTCGCAGCATGGCAGTTCATGTTCACTGCAACGGGTAGAGAGGCTATGTGGCACGGCGCCGCCTCTATGAAAACATCCAATGATGTAACTCTCCCGCCGAGCCCCTGAGGCCCAACACCGGTTTCATTGACGAGCGCGAGAATCTCCTCTTCGAGGTCGGCATAGAACGGATCGGGATTTCTCGTTCCTACTTTCCTTAAGAGAGCCTTTTTGGCATTCAATGCACATTGCTCGAAAGAGCCTCCGATTCCAACGCCCACTATCGTTGGCGGGCACGGATTCGCCGAAGCTACCCTCACAGATTCGACGACGAAATTCTTGACACCCTCGACGCCGTCCGCGGGTTTGAGCATGGTGGTCTTGCTCATGTTTTCGCTTCCTCCGCCCTTAGGAGCAACCCACATCCTGAAATCCTCACCTGCAACGAGCCTCAGATGAATGACTGCCGGCGTGTTGTCACCCGTATTGACCCGCTTCAAAGGATCGCCGAGAACCGACTTCCTCAGATATCCTTCCGTATAACCACGCCTTACACCTTCGTTGACAGCTTCTTCGAGGGTGCCGCCCTTGATGTGGACCTCCTGTCCCATCTCTATAAAGATGACGGCAAGCCCGGTGTCCTGGCATATGGGAAGCCTTTCCTCTCTGGCTATACGGGCGTTCTCGAGGAGCTGGTTCAGAATCTCCTTGCCTACAGTCGACTCTTCCCTCTTCAACGAATCCCTTATAGCATCCTCGACGTCCTTGCCGAGGTCGAAGTTCGCTTCCATGCACAGGCGAGCGACCTCGTCTGTGATCTTTGCAGCATCGATTTCCCTCATAAGCTCCTCTCCTTATCAAGATTTAAATAAACAGAATCTCCATTGAATCTTGCAAATCCAACCTTCCACCGGTTCAAATCCCTGCTGTTGCCGCAAGTCCTCGAGTCACAATGCAATCGGCGATAATGCAAACGTCAATTCGCCGGATCGAGCACCACGACTTTGGTCTTTTCCGGAAGACTCTTTGCGTTCACAACAAACTCGCTGCCTGCAATCCGCTCGACGTCATCCATCAGCGAAACGAAATCCTCCACTCCCTTAATGGGGAAATCAACCTTTGGCGTTTTGAAATGCATCGGGATCACGATCCTCGGATCTATACCGGTCACCACATCCCTCGCCGCCTCTGCGCCTATCGTGAAATGGCCGCCAACCGGGACGAAGGCAACGTCGACTCCCTTTAGATTGGCTGCCTCCGTGTCGCTGAGCCTGTGCCCCAGGTCCCCAAGATGAGCCACGCGAAGGCCGTCGGCTTCGACGATGGATATTCGATTCCTGCCCCTCTCTCTCCCTTCGGACTCGTCATGGAAGACGGAGAACGACTTGATACGGATTCCGTCGAACTCGAACTCTCCTGTATCCTCGACGACGTTCTTCGAGCGGGAGATAACATCGGTATCCCTGTGGTCGGCATGTTCGTGGCTGACCACGGCTACATCGAACGAGCCAGTTATGGGAGAATAGGCGAGGGCGCCGTTGTAAGCTCCCGATTCGTAAGGATCGAAGATAATCGTTCTGCCGTCACCGAGCTCGAGAACGAAAGAAGCGTGACCAAGATATTTTATCTTCATAGCTTCACCCCCCTTGAAACTTTAAATCACCATCGATAGATTGCGATTCCTCAAAGACCGTTTCGATACAGAGCAAATGGCCGAATGTCGAAAAACCCGACATTTCGGATTATAAAACAGTAATTCACGTAGATAAACAAAAATCGTGCTGTTGCCGCCGTCTAAAATTCGCGGTCGAGCCGTGAGAAATATGTACTCAAAGAAAAATCGACAGTGCAACCCAACACGATATCGCTCGTTTCGTAAAAGGAGTTCGGAACGTCTCTATAGCATTTTCGCAGCAAACGTCGAACTTGCCTTTGCGCTCCGAGTCGCTATAGTTTCCCGCTCTCACAATGAGAGGATCGTGTCCCCACGGACACCCGCGCTCAGTTTCCGCGCTATCAACCTTTCCAAAGCACTGAGGTGGAAACTATGAAAAAGATGAGAAAGGCAATATTGGCGAAACCCCCGAAGACGATCCCACCGACGGGGGAAGGGACGAACCTCGTCAGGGGGAATGCCAGAGTCAGGAGCGTAGGAGTGAGAAATACGATCCACCTCGGATAGCGCGTCCTGCGAGCAAGCACCGCATAGACGAACACGAATGAAGCGACGAGCCCGAATGTGCCGAGAATGATGTATAGAAAACGAATGTAGCCGTCCGATTGTTCCAGTAGGGTCTCCATTACTTCGAGATCGGCCGCCTGTGCGGCTTCCCTGGCTCTCAGCACGAGCCCCGTCGTCACGTAGTTCGAGTGAACCGCCCCACCGAAGGCCATCATGGTGGGAAACCGACTGCATAGAGAATGGCTCCGATGGGCCCGAGCGCTCCACCGATCATCAGCCGTACGACCGAGACCTCGCTCATAGTAAGCCTCGTGAGCTCATGACTCGCCGCCCCTCCATAGAAACCGCCGTAGAGAACCATGTCCCCGGCAAACATCACAAGCGAGGCTGTAATACCTGCGAGCCCGGTCAATCGAAGTGTCTTCACTTTATACATCATCAATTACAATGCGTACAGCGTCGGCACGTATTTCAAAAGCAACCGACAGGCTATATCCTGCACCGGCCTCTTTCAATATCTCGACTATCTCACTGTATTCCAGGGCAGCTGCTCTCTGCAGAGGCGTTTCCCCACTTTCGACGTTTCATTGACATCTCATGAAACGCAGCTCGTTGGAGACAACGTTGTTTCGCTCGAAATCAGGACCGGCCTACCGCTCAGAGCTGCATCCAAAGAAAAAAATAAGCGTAACGGAGAACAGCAACCCCCAACTTTAATAAATGCATCGACCCACCCATTCAATGTTCGCTTAAGGCATCTTCGATCTTTTTCTACCTCATCAAGCGTCAAATATTGAAGCGAATCTCGAGGACGGTGCCCTTTGGAATGATAAAGTTGCGGTCGACGAGCCTGGTGAGCCCCCTTGTACGGGCGTCCTGAAAACTGTGAGCCGTCAAGAGGTCTTCGAAGCCAACTATCTCGGCCTTGATGAATCCCCTGGCAAGGTCCGAATGTATCTTGCCGGCGCAAGTCACCGCATCGGCTCCCTGTTCGACGAGCCATGCATGGACCTCTTCCCTGCCAGCCGTGTAGAAAAACATCATCCGGGCCTTTTCGAGGCTGTCCGTACAGACCTCGTCGGGGTCAAGGGAAATCGGGGCCGGAGCGCTCGGAGTGCTCGGAGCTGAATTGCTCGTGGCCGAGTTGTGCGACGCATCAGAGTAGATGACGGTAGGCTTGAAGCTCAAGAGACCAAAGGCCCTGACGAACTCCGCTTCTTTATCGTCAAGGACAAGATCGCAGACAGGCCTTTGCTCTTCGATGTGCGCGAGGCACTTCTCCAGGACGCTCCTTTCGAACGGATCTTCCGTACGGGAGAGCCTGTTTTCGATCTTCTCCATATCGAGAATGAGCACGTCGAGGATACGTTTCTGCGAGACAGCTATAATATCTGCCCTTTCATAACGATCCTTGAGGAACTCGAAGTAGTAGGGCGTCACCTTTGCCGGCTGAAATTTCTCGACTAGAGCCAAAAATATCTCATCTTTGTACTTGTGCTTCCCTTCGGGAAGGGCTAGTCCCGAAAATGCTATCTTCATAAAATCATCCTTCAAGCTCAGCTGAACCCAGCGATGATACATCACGCTGAATCATCGCCGAGCTGCACGAGAATCAATAGCAAATAGCAATTTGCAGGTTCTCGATACATGTAATTCAGCATGAACAACAATGAATCAGGTTAATATAACTCAATACAATATGTAGTTGAAAGGTAAAAATAGCTGAGATCAGCATGCGGTTACCAAGAAGCAGGAGGGGCTGCAACATCTTGCAGCCCCATCGATCATGCAATATCTTTTCTGTAAATTGACTTTTCGATCGCGTAAACGGGCCAAACATTCAATACCTCCCTTTAGCCATAGATCCAATTTCGAGACAGGTAAAAGAATCTCTACGCAGAATGCTCGAAAGGATCCCCCGCCGACCCGCATCAATAAAAAAACCCTTCGACAGAATTGTCGAAGGGTTCCATAGAGATCTAAGTGCTAAATCCAAAGAGCGCTTGTTTTAGTTCGTCGAATAGACGCTGACCTTTCTTCTCGTCTTGCCGTGTCTTTCGAAACGGACTATGCCGTCGACGAGTGCGTACAGTGTGTCGTCCTTACCCTTGGCGACATTCGTTCCCGGATGGATCCTCGTGCCTCTCTGGCGGATGATTATCGTGCCCGCCGTGACGAGCTGCCCTGAGAATCTTTTTACACCAAGCCTCTTGGCATTGCTGTCGCGCCCGTTCTTGCTGCTTCCAACACCCTTTTTATGAGCCATCTCAAATCACTCCCTGAAAAACCTTCGCTTTACCATATCCCTCTCAACGAGGAGTCGAACTCAAAGAACCGCTATGCAGATATCTCTTTTATTTTCAATCTGGTAAAACCCTGGCGGTGTCCGTTCTTTCGGCGGTAGTTCTTTCTCCGCTTCATTTTGAAAACGATCACCTTCCTGGCCTTCCCATGCTCGAGAACCTCGGCAAGCACCGATACGCCGTCAACCAAGGGCCTGCCTACTTTGACGTCCTTGCCGTCCGAGAATAGCAGAACATCCTCGCAGCGGATCGTGCTTCCCTCAACTACATCGAGTTTCGGGACCTCGATTATATCATCGGGTTTCACAAACACCTGTTCTCCAGCAAGTCTTACGACTGCGTACACTTATACAACCTCCTCGTTGCAAACGAAGTTTATTCATAACAAATGAATCGCTCAAAGTCAAGGGGAAATTGATACGGCTTCCGGGAATGGGAATATACAAGGTGCCCACTGTTATTTTGGGTTACGATGTATCTTCCGTTCCCTGAATTGATACTGTTTATCTATGTTCTTCCCTCAGGTTTCTGCTGCCGTCGAGTGAGTATATCTCAAAGTCCTCCCTGTGAAGGCGGGGATCGTCTATTATCTCGACCTCGAGTTTGTAATTAGCGGCTAGTTTATCTATGTAGTCGCTCTTTCCATCCCTTATGAATACGCCGAGAACGGGATTGACTCTGAACCTTATGCCGCGCTCACTCTTCTTGGCGCCGATCCTCCGAATCCAGTGCTCAAGCTTCATCATCATCGATTCCATGCTTAGAATCTTTCCGCTCCCTTCGCAGTAAGGGCATTCGTCGCTGAAATAGTGCAGGAGGCTCGGTCTCACACGCTTTCGGCTCAACTCTATGAGGCCGAGATCGCTGATCGGATAGACTCTCACGCGGGAACGGTCCTTGCGAAGGACATTTCGGAACTCGTTGTAGACCTTGCGCCTGTTCTCCTCACGCTCCATGTCGATGAAATCGACAACTATGATGCCCCCAATGTCGCGCAGCCTCAACTGGCGGGCTATCTCTCGAGCAGCGAGAAGGTTCGTCTCGAGGATCGTCTGCTCCTGATCTCGCTTACCGGTGAAACGCCCCGTATTGACATCGATCGATACGAGTGCCTCGGTATGGTCGATGACTATGTAGCCCCCCTTTTTCAGCCATATCTTCCGCTCGAGGATCTTTTCTATCTCGGGTTCTATCTTGTAATGGTCGAATATCGGCTCCATCTCTTCGTAGAGGATCACCTTGGAGGCAAGACCCGGGGCGAAGGATTTGAGATACGAGCGGAGGCGATTGTACTCTTCACCGTCGTCTATGATGATTCGATCAACCTCGTCCGAGACGAGATCGCGAAGCGCAAAGATCGTCAGATCGACGTCCTCGTGAATCAGCGTCGGGGGCGTCGCCCTTTCGGCCTTCTCCTTTATCTCACGCCAGAGCTTCTCGAGGTATTTTATATCATCCTTGATCTGCTCACTGCTCACGCCCATACCGGCCGTTCTGACGATGACAGCCGCTCCCTTTGGACGATAGCGCCTTACGATACCCCTCAGCCTGTATCTTTCCCGCCTGTTGTCTATGCGTTTACTCACTCCAATATGGTCGAGGCCGGGCATAAGCACCGCGTATCTGCCGGGAAGTGACAGCTGAGACGAAATTCTCGGGCCCTTCGTTCCTATGGCCTCTTTCCTCACCTGAACGAGTATCTCCTGTCCCTTGTGAAGCAGATTTTCTATCGGTGGATATTCGCTGACCCTGTGCTTGAACTCCGTCTCCTCCTCTTCGAGGAGATCGGGATCTATGGAGCCCGTCGCAACGTCGCTTACGTGGAGAAACGCTGCCTTTTCCTGACCGATATCGACAAAAGCCGCCTGAATACCCGGGATCACCGCAGAAACCCGACCGAGGTAAATATCGCCGACTATGTGCCTGCTGTCTTCCCTTTCGATCAAAAGCTCGACAAGTTCCCTATCTTCAAGGATCGCAATACGAACCTCGTGCTCCGTGTAGTTTATTACAATTTCCTTCTGCATATTGGTAGTAATTAAATCTCTCTTCTTTCAAAGCTCTTTCAAAACGGAGACGGCGCGATTTCATTCTTTTTCTCCCGCTCCTTACTCATTTAAACTCGTTGCCCACGACCATTATAATGAAGCATTTTCGATATTTATTCAAAAGAAATCTGGAGAGCTGACGAAAAATCAGTGAATGGGTCAATCGCGTCCACCACGCCTCAGCAGCGGCAGAGCTGCAGGATCGACGAATCCTTCCGGCCCCTCATATTTCACCGAGACCCTCGTGATTCTCACAATCGGAACGAGTCTTTCGTCCATGACGAGCGCGACGAGTTCCCTGATCGTGGGTGAAGACTGCGTGATTTCGATCGTGACGTCGATCGTCCCGTCACCAGAGATTCTCTTGACCTTGACACCTTCGAGGCTGCGCTCCCTTCCTCTCGCACCGGTGAACGCAACCTTCTTCTCTATGAACACCCTGAGCGCCGAGCCGAAGACCAAGGCGGGCCCCTTGAACAAATCGCCTCCCATGGCGCTTAAAAATTCTTCGAAGAAGGCTCTTTTTTCCCGCTGGACGATCTCAAGGTAGGCGCGGATGAGGCCCTCGGCTCCTTCCGGAACATTTGCCCGAGCAGCGGGTTTCCATTCTGCATAGGAAGATGTACCGACAAGCGCCTCGTACAGTCCTAACCAGCGCGAGGTTCCGACAGCTTCGCCGCCTTCCTGTGCGAGGTTTGGCATGCCGCCGTCTGCCCCGATGCCATCTGTCCACTTTTGCTCCGCCACATCGCTGGTCAGCGGGTTACCTCCGGGCTCTACCTTGCCAGGCATACCGGGGTGCGCTCTTCTCTTCGACCTTTCACCCGCCGTTCTTCCATGGGATTCTGCGATTCCTTTGATCATTCGCCAGAGCTCGCGCATGGATACGATGTATTCGTGCCTTGAACGAGCGGAGAGCTTTCCCTCCGACCTGCTGAAGGGGCCAGCAATCTCCTTGATTCTTAAGCCGCAAGGCAGAAGATGGTCGAATCTCTCCGGCTCGATCTGCACCGCCCGCTCGAGCTCTATATCGACAAACTCCCTCAAGCCTTCCGCTCCTACCGGAAGCGACGGGCCTGCGGAAAGCCTTATGTGAGGGTTGAAACCCTTCGAATAATTGAGTGGCAAACCGGCCCTCCTCAGTGCCCTTCTAATCGAGTCGAGAAGCTCCATATGGGAGAGAAACCTCGCACTCTCCATCTTTTCAAATATGAGCCTGTAGCGGACAGGCTGCGCTGAATATCGCGGTTCTTGAAACGTTCCTGACGATGTCCCCATCCCCAGTGCCGCACCTTCCGCTGCGGAGATTGATTGTGCCCCGGACTCAAGCCTCTCCGCGCTCAGAGGCGCCTCTGCTTCCGGCTTGATATTCAAGGTATCAAGTCTTTGACCGGAGGGCAGCGACTCCTCGCTCGACTCAGGGGTCAATGGTTCCGCCAACCGTTCCGCGCCGCCATCTGTCGTTTTCAACTCCCCCGGCCCTCTATTGCAGTCTGCTCCGCATCCCGTGCACGGCCCTGTGCGGCAGTCTGCCGTGATCTCGCCTTCAAATGCACGTGAACGCTCGCGCAGGAGAAAGGGCTTTGCCACCTGGAGCCTCACGAAATCCCACGGCAGTGGCTCATCGGGGTTGCGCGCCCCGAGGAGCTGTTCGAAGCTTAGACCGTTCTTTCCGAGAGCCTCCTCCCAGAGTTCAAAACGCATCTCACCGCTCCAGCCGTCGAACCTGCATCCGGCATGGAAGGCATCGACGAGGACGTCCCACATCTCCCTACCACCCCTCGCCATTATGCCTTCGAGAACGCTGAACCGAGGATCGCGGAGGCTCAAGTGAATTCGTTTACCCCTGAGCCTGTCGCGTAGGTAGTGCTCCTTTTCGAGGAATTCGTCCACCGTGCATTGACGCTCCCATTGGAAGGGTGTATGCGGCTTGGGAACGAACGGCGAAATAGAAACGGACAGCTTGAAGCGTCTCGAACTCCTCGGCAGGCTCAGGATCCTGTCAACAAGCCTCACTATGCCCTCGAGATCCTCTTCCGTCTCCGTTGGCAGTCCAATCATGAAGTAGAGTTTGAGGCTCTTCCATCCCGCGGAAAGTATTCGCTCGCACCCTTCGACTATTACATCATCGGTCATCCACTTGTTGATCACGCGCCTCAGCCTTTCCGTACCCGCTTCGGGCGCAAGCGTGAACCCCGACTTCCTTACTAGAGAGCTCGCCTCGATTATCCTGCTCGTTATCGTCTCGGGGCGCAGGCTCGGCATTGCGAGCGAGACGTGTCTCTTCTCGAGCCACGGCGATATCCGGGCCACGAGCTCATCGAGCCTGCTGTAATCAGAGGTGGAAAGAGACATCAGCGATACCTCCTGCCACCCGCTGGATTCGATCCCTTTCATGATAGCATCGGCGATTTCTTCGACACTGCGCTCCCTCGTGGGCCTGTAGAACATCCCGGCATGGCAAAACCGGCACCCACGTGTGCAGCCCCGCATCACCTCAACGGAGAGGCGGTCGTGAACGATTCCGGACGATGGGACGATCACCCGGTCTGCGAAATCATCTCGCCCCAGTCGGTAAAGCCTGGAAACAACCCTGCTCGAAACGCCGTCGACATATACACCCTCTATCGAAGCAAGCGCTCTTACGCGTTCTGCACGCGTGGCTCCCTTCGCCTTCAGGCCTTTCAGGATCTCTATCGCTTCGACTAACGACTCCTCCCCATCGCCGATGAACACCGCATCGACAGCATTGACGAAGGGCAGTGGATTGGTCGCTGCAGGACCTCCTGCTACAATAATAGGATCGTCCTCGCCTCTATCACCTGATTCGAGGGCAACGCCCGCAAGGTCGAGCACGAGGAGCATATTGGTAAAGTGCAGCTCGTACGTCATGGAAAAGCCGATGAGATCGAACCTCTTGGCGGACGTAGCCGTCTGTTTGCTCCTGTACGGCTCGCCCGAAGCGCGCATGAGACGCTCCATATCGGGCCACGGAGCAAATCCAAGCTCTACGCCGACTCCGTCCATTCTGGCCGCTCTCTGATAGAGAAATTGAATGCCCTGATGAGACATGCCTATCTCGTAGGTATCCGGAAAAACAAGGAGGACATTGAAGCGGCCGCTCTCAAATCCGCCGCTGGCGAGATTCAGCTCGGAATAGGTATACCTCGAAGGTCTCTCGACAAATGGAATGATTGCATTGTATGTAAAGCAACCCGCATCTTTCACGTCAGGCCTCTCCACCGACCGTTATCGAAGAGATCCTTATCGTAGGCTGAGCGTCCGAAACAGGTACGTGCTGACCCTTCTTGCCGCAGGTCCCTATATCGAAACCGAGATCGTCACCGACCATGTCAATCGTCTCAAGGACGCGAGGACCGTTTCCAATGAGTGTGGCTCCTCTGACCGGCCTTGTGGCTTTGCCCTTCTCGATGAGGTAGCCCTCATCCACGCGGAAGATGAAATCGCCGCTCGATGTCTCGACCTGTCCGCCGCCCATCTTGACGACGAGAAGACCTCTGTCGACGCTTGCCACTATATCGTCGGGTGAATCCTTCCCCCTCGCGATCATCGTATTGCTCATTCTCACGATCGGCCTGTAGCGATACGATTCGCGCCTTCCGTTCCCGGTCAGTTCGAGCCCGAGCTTACGCGCATTCTCTCTGCCCGTCATAAAACTCTTTAGAACGCCGTTCTCTACAAGCACCGTCTTCTGTGCTTTCGTACCCTCGTCATCGACCGCAAAAGATCCCCTTGCCCCCGGTATCGTCGCATCGTCCACAACAGTGACAATAGGAGAGGCAACCATCTCCCCGAGCCTTCCGCTAAATATCGAGAGCTTCCTCTCCACCTCGTCACCCTCGAGACCATGCCCGATCGATTCATGAACCATCGTGCCTCCGGCCCTGCTCGATATGACCACTGTCATCCTGCCGGCTGGAGAACTCTCCGCATGAAGCACTCTCACGGCACTTTCCACAGCCTCAGAGGCGATCCCGACGCACTTCTCCTCAGTGATCTCACCGAAGCCTTCCGTGCCACCTATGCTTCGATGGGCGCTCTGAATCTCTCTACCGTCGGCTGCCACGGCAACAACCGAAAAAACAACCTGCCTTCTCAAATCCTCGGCAAATAAGCCGTCTGTATTGAAGACCGCTATACGCCTCACCGAATCGCTGAAATATGCTTGAACCTGAGAGATCTCCCCGCTTTGGGCCCTCGCAGCTCTGTCGGCTGCAAGAAGCCTCGCCGCCTTTTCCTCAGGGTCGATTATTGCAGGGTCAAGGGCGTTGCGCACAACCGCCCTTCTAATACCACCGAAATAATCGGAAGCGCCTGCACCGGCAAAATCGAATTCCCTATCTCGGGGATTCCCCGACGAATCACCCCTACCTTCATCCTCGACCGAGATAAGCCTTTCTGCCAGTCCCATAAGAGACTCGACGGAGAAATCATTGGTGTATCCGTAGACGGTACGCCCGTCTGTTATAATGCGAAGGCCTACACCTATGTCATATACGGTAAGGGGTTTCTCTATCCGGCTGTCTTCACACCTCACCTGGCTGAATATTGAATCCTCGAAGAAGAGCTCAGCGAAACGAGCACCTCTGGAGCAAGCCATATCGAAAACCCTGGCAATTTCATTTCTACCTGGCAATTCTAATGTATCCATTTTCTCTTTGAAATCCCCTCATTTGAAATGAAGCAACCGTCAGGAGCCGGCAACAACCTCATCCGAGCGGCCTTCTCTATGCAATTCCCGCGACCATATCTTCAATAACGCCATGTGAGAATAGAATCCACCAACCTTCCACATTCTCAAACTGCACCGTCAGATGATCAATTCCTCTTCGTACCCGCTTTTTTTGTCGAATACGTCCTTTGCAAAGCCCTTCTCCGGCTTCAATGCGTAAGAACCGTTGAAGCAGGCGACACAGTAGTTCTGCGGATCGTCGACGCAGGAGAGTAGCCCCTCAATCGTGAGGTAGTGCAAGGTATCGACACCGAGGTATTCCTTTATCTCGTCTATCGATTTCTGCGAAGCGATGAGCTCACCCCTCGTCGGCGTGTCAATGCCGTAGAAGCACGAGTATCGGATCGGGGGAGAGCCTATTCTCAGATGGACCTTCGCCGCACCGGCGTCCCTTAGAATCGATACGAGCTTTCTCATTGTAGAGCCTCTCACGATTGAGTCGTCAACCACGACAACTCTCCTTCCTTCGAGGACTCCCTTGACCGGATTGAACTTGATCCTCACATCCCAGTCCCTCATCGTCTGCCTCGGCTGAATGAACGTCCTGCCGACGTAGTGGTTCCTGATGAGACCCAGCTCGAATGGGAGCCCTGAACCTTCGGCGTAACCCAGAGCGATCGTGTTGCTCGAGTCAGGCACGGCGATTACTATGTCCGCGTCGGCAGGCGCCTCCTCGGCTAGCTTGCGGCCGAGTTTGCGCCTCACCTTATCGACATTGACGCCGAAAACCTTGCTGTCCGGGCGGGAGAAATATATGAATTCGAATATACACTTCGAGAGGTTCTTGCCCCTTTCGCTGAATCTGTAGCTCTTCACCCCGCTGGAATCGACGACGAGCATTTCGCCCGCTTCCACCTCGCGTTCATACTCCGCTCCGATGAGATCAAAGGCACAGCTCTCCGATGCAAATACCACGGAATCGCCCATTCTGCCCATCGAAAGAGGCCTGAAGCCCAGAGGGTCCCTCGCCGCTATGAGCTTGTTCTTCGTGCAGAAAACGAGGGAATAGGCGCCTTCTATCCGATTGAGGGCGTCCATGATCATATCCTCGAGCTTCTTCTTCTTCGATTTGGCTATCAGGTGGAGAATCACCTCGCTGTCCATCGTGCTTCGGAAAATCGAGCCATCCTCCTCCATTTTTCGTCTCAAGCCCACGATGTTGACGAGGTTACCGTTGTGCGCCACGGCGATCTTGCCGATCTTGCACGTGACGAGGAACGGCTGGGTATTGGATGCACGGGAAAGTCCCGTCGTCGAATACCTCGTATGGCCTATCGCTATCGAGCCTTTGAGCTTCTCGAGGGTCTCTACGTCGAAAACCTTCGAAACGAGACCCAGACCCTTGTGCTCGTACACCTTCTCCCCGTCGGACGTGATGATACCGGCACTCTCCTGCCCCCTATGCTGTAGTGCGTAGAGCCCGAGATACGTAAGCTGAGCAGCATCCTCCCTCCCGAATATTCCGAATACCGCGCATTCCTCTTTCAACAACGCAGATCACATCCTTTCACTTGCGTCGAACCTCTGGCATCGTCCTCATGAGAGCTCCTTCGAGGCTATCACCTCGTAGCGCTGATAGTGAGGATTCATAAGCAGCCCCTCGCGACGGGATCTAGTGACGACCATCCCGTCCACAATATTCGCGGCTTCTTCTATATCAGCGCCCTCAACGGTAATCCGCCAAACCTCACCTGCAACGATGTCGGTCACCTTTGCGCCGTCGAGACGTCCGTTGAGCCTCTCCATGTATGGCAACTCCCTGTCTCTCAAGGAAGGCCTTATAAGGCAATCGAATGAAAAAAGCCTGCCGTTTCGCTCTCCCCGTCCAGCAGCGGGGTAATCGCGCTCGATGGCGAGGGTGCCGCGTGATGAAAGCGAGCTGCTGTCGCTTGCGAGAAGTACAGATAGCGAAAGATCGTCCCCGTGGCGACCATCTTGCCCTGCCAGGGCATCCGTACCTGCGGCGAGAAGGCGGTAAAAATGCTTATTCTGGTTGGTGAATGCACTATCGAGTTGTATCGCCCTGTCTATTTCTTCCACAGTACCCTCGAATTCCTCGCCCTCAACCTCGATTCCGAAGTAGGAGTAGCGCCTCAGACCCCTGAGAATCCCCTCATAGTTGAGCTTTTCCGTAAACGTCATCCAGGCAGTCTGTGTAACGAGATCTATGACCTTGAGGCCCACCCATAGCTCGAGCTTCGCCTTCAAAGCACACCTCCCTGCTTGAGTCTCTCCAGAAGTGAGGCGAAAAATTTCCTTCCAGGGCCCTCGCCTTCGAGAAGGTCGATGTTACCCGCACCTTTTCGACGCCTTCTACCCCACTCGTCGGGCAGGTTCTCGGGAACCTGCCTGAGCCATGTCGCCCTCTCGGGATGAGGCATCATCGCCACGACGTTTCCCTCCCGGTTGCACGCCGCCGCTATATTGTCCATCGAGCCGTTTGGATTGGCGGGGAACGATCCGTCCACTACACCGGTGCTGTCGCAGTATCTCAACACGATCTGCCCGTTCTCCTTCATCGCTTTGAGAACCTTTTCGTTTTCCGTAACGAATCGACCCTCGGCGTGTGCTATAGGGATAGGAATGACTGCGCCCTCACTGAAAGACCCGGTCCATGCAGTCCCCGTCTCCTCAAGCCTCGAGTACACCCAGCGGCAGTAGTAACCGCTTCTGTCCTCCATTATATTTGGGGCAAGGGCCAGCTCGACGCTCTCCCACTGAAGCCCCGGAACGAACCCAGACTCCACGAGGACCTGAGCGCCGTTGCATATCCCAAGCACCGGCATGCCGGCTGCTGCGAGTTCGCTCACCTTGTCCATTACCCTGTCCTTCGCCGCAACGACTCCCGCTCGTATCCTGTCCTGATAGGAAAAGCCTCCGGGCAGAACTATCGCCACTGCGTCGTCGAGCACGGCCGGGTCCTCGTTCCAGCGAAAGAGCCCGGCCTCCAGACCAACCGTTCTTATTGCTCTGGCCGTCTCGTACTCACAGTTCACACCTGGGAACTGTATAACGGCCACCTTTCTGGAAAAATTCCTCTTCAATCCTACCCCCTGTTATCTCCCGGCAGGCACACCGAATATGTCCCTGCATCCTGAATCATATGCTGTTCTCAGTTCTTCGAGCTCCCAAATGGCGAGCCTCTCGCTGCCATCGATGACCTCGAGGCGCGGGAAAGAATTGATCTCACCGAGTCTGTATAGCCTTACCCGGTTTCTGGCGCACAGAGCTAGAACCTCGCGCTCCATTCCTGCCGGAAGCTCTACGATGAATGCACCTGTCTCTGAAAAGAGTATCTTTTCGGGCTCGAGCCCCGTAGGAGCGAGCTCTGCAAGATCGAGAACGAAGCCGAGGCCGTTCGACGGATCCTGGCCTATCGCCATCTCAGCGATCGCTGTGAGGATCCCGCCGGAAGAGATATCGTGTGCCGCCTTGATCCAGCCGAGCCTGTGCATCTCGATTACGCTCTCGATCTGTCTTCTCTCTCGGATGAAATCAGCCTTTGGGACATTGCCTCCGAATGTGCCGAGCACCGTTCTGTAGTATTCGCCCCCTCCCAACTCGTCTAGCGGCTCGCCTACGAGGTATAGTACATCACCCTCGTCTTTGAACCCTATCGACCTCGATACAGACCAGTCGTCGAGCACACCAACGCAGGCGATGATAGGCGATGGCGGAATGGCTTTGCCGCTCTTTCCCTGGTTGTAAAAACTCACATTTCCCGAAACGACGGGGATCGGGTAACCTTCTTCCGTTAGGAGTCCTATCTTTCTGCAAGCGTCTCCGACGCCTCTCACACCCTCCTTGAACTCCCAGAAGACCTCTTCGATCTCCGGATTGCCATAATTGAGGCAGTCGGTGATCGCCGAAGGCACGGCCCCTACCGACGCCACATTCCTCGCAGCCTCACAGACGGCGAGCGCCCCTCCCTGATACGGATCGATAAGGCCGTAGAACGGGTTGCCGTCTACGGAGAATGCGAGCCCAACGCTCTTGCCGTCGATGGGGGCTATGACACCTGCATCAGCCTCACCGGGCCTCAGCACGGCACGACCCTGCACCTCCGAGTCGTACATCCTGTATACGTAATTCTTCGATGCAATATTCGGTGACGATATGATCTTCAGAAAATCCTCATGCCGGTCGTTATAACATTCACAGGCGCCTTACAGACGAGCCTTCCGCCGCTCTCTATCGTATAGACAGGCTCCTTTATCACCTCGCCTATTACCACTGCTCCCGCACCGTGATAGAGGTGGGGAAGCTCGAAATCCTCGTTGTATATCTTCAGGACGTCGGCTACGATCTCGTCGGGAACGGCGAGGCAGTACCTCTCCTGAGTCTCCGAGCAAGAGATTACTTCCGGCGAGTACCTTCCGTCGGCGAGATTCACCCTGTCGAGATAGAGCTTCGCGCCGAATCCGCCCGCATCCGCCATCTCAGATGTCGCACAGGAGATGCCTCCGGCGCCGAGGTCTTTGAAACCTATCCTCACATTGCGTTCGTCCGCGAGCTCGAGCACCTTCTTGCTCGCCTCCGTGAGCACCCTCTTGAGAAACGGGTCGGGTACCTGTACGGCACCTCTGTTTGCCTCCTCCTCGCTCGCCAGATCCTCCGATGCGAATGCCGCACCGCCGAACCCCGAGTCATCGGTCGGCTTGCCCACGAGGATGAATTTGTACGGTTTCTCCTTTGCCTCCGTCGGTACACGGCTTCGCAGCACCTTCGACTCTTTCACCAGACCAACCGCTACAACATTGACGAGGCAGGCAGTACCAGTCGCCGTCCTCTGCCTTTGCGAACCTGATGGCCCCCGCATCTTCCCCCGGGCCCAAAACGACGTTGGGCGCCTCCGTAGGCAAAAGTTCTTTGAGTACCTTGCGGCTGCTCTTGTAGCTGCAGTGTTCACTCCACATCGTATTGAAAATGGTGAGCTCTACGATCGTCGGATCCCTTCCGAGGAGCCTTGTCACTCTGCGAGCCTCATCGACGGTGATATTCATGCCGTTCTCGGAGATGAGCTTCGCCACTTCTTTATCGCTTCGCCCAGTTATGGGCAGCGTTTCGATTAGCTTGTCATTCATGTTTTCTCTTCGTTTCCTCCTCTGCGATCAGTGCCTCTTCCCGAAGGCACGTTCAAAAATAAGATCTATCCTCTTCAGATGATTCTCGAGGCTGAAAAGTCCTTCGATCTCCTCCGCGCTGCAGCATTTTCTCACGGACGGGTTTGAAATGATCAGTTCCTTAAACGGTCTCCCCGAGCGGCAGCTCTCCATTGCGGCACCCTGCACTATCGCATAGGCCTCTTCCCTGCTGAACCCCTTCTTCACGAGGAAGAGAAGGATATGCTGCGAAAAAACGAGTCCGCCTGTGCGCTCCATATTCTCGCGCATTCTCTTCTTGTCAACGACAAGGTTTTCCATTATCCACTTGAACTTGTCGAGCATGTATGCAAGGAGCGATGTCGAATCGGGCAGAATTATTCTTTCTACAGAAGAGTGGCTGATGTCCCTCTCGTGCCAGAGAGCGACGTTTTCCATCGCCGCAATCGAATTGGCCCTCAGGACCCTCGCCATGCCGCATATTCTCTCCGAGAGGATCGGGTTTCTCTTGTGAGGCATCGCACTTGAGCCCTTCTGTCCCTTGGTAAACGGCTCCTCCGCTTCTTGTATGTCTGTACGCTGAAGTGCTCTTATCTCCGTTGCCATCTTCTCGAGAGAAGAGCCTATGAGCGCGAGCGTTACAACGAATTCGGCGTGCACGTCGCGCTGAATGATCTGAGTGGTCGCAGGAGCCACCTTGAGCTTGAGCTTGCGCATCACGTAGCGTTCGACCCGAGGATCGATGTGAGTGATCGTCCCTACTGCGCCTGTAATCTTTCCCACGGAAATCGAGTCGATCGCACGCCTCAACCTCTCTATGTTTCTCTCCGTCTCCGTGTACCATACAACGACCTTGAGCCCGAAGGTGATCGGCTCTGCATGAATGCCGTGCGTCCGGCCGATCATCGGGGTGTGTTTGTATCTGTTGGCCTGCCTGCGAAGCACTGAGCGGAACTTCTTGAGCTTCGCCATTATCACGTTGCCCGAATCCCTCAACTGGCAGGCAAGGGCTGTGTCGAGCAGATCCGAGCTCGTCATTCCCATGTGGAGGTAGCGACCCGATGGCCCGATATGCTCCGACATGTTCGTAAGAAAGGCCACCACGTCGTGTCTGAGCGTCGCTTCGAGCTTTGCAATGCGCTTTATGTCGAAACCCGCTCTGGCCCTTATTTCCCTTGCCGCCTTCTTTGGGATGAGACCTGCCTCTGCCATCCCTTCGCAGTACAAAACCTCGATTTCGCGCCAAAGATCAAACTTGTGCTCGTCGGACCATATCTCTGAAATCTCGGGAACGGAATATCTGGGGATCAAGCTCAACCTCCTTTGAATCGGGAAGATGCCTCCTATCGATCGATTCCGCAAGGAAATAAAAATGTTCTTAATACGGCAGTCTCAATCAGCCTTCCGGTTCAGCCTCTGCACCAATTACCCAAAATTCTTCGATCACCCGCCCCTCAAAACTCGAACACCACCCATAGCGATCATATCCTCTTTGTCCTTACACCACTTCAGCCGATCATATTCTCT
>NATK01000138.1 GCA_002085285.1 Candidatus Latescibacteria bacterium 4484_7 | reverse complement strand
TCCACCACGTCGCCGTTCCCCGAAATTATCAGCGAGTGATCTTTATCGACGACGGCGAGAAGCGCTTCGAGATGGCGAAGCACCTTGTCGCTCCTCCATTCCTTGGCGAGCTCGACGGCAGCCTTCATCAGATTGCCGCTGAATTCGTCGAGCTTCGCTTCGAACTTGGAAAAGAGGGTTATGGCATCTGCGGTGCTCCCGGCAAATCCGGCAAGTGCCTCGTACTTGTCGAGCACTCTGATTTTCCTTGCTCTCTGCTTGACAATTGTCTGCCCGAAGGTCACCTGCCCGTCACCGCCCATCGCAATCTTGCCGTTCAATCTCACTCCGAGAATAGTCGTATGTTTCATCATCGTAAACATCCTCCATAGGCAAACGCCCATTTTTATTATCGGTGTTTCCACACCGTCATGCATCGATCGGAAAAAACCGCTATACTCTACGCCCTTGGATGAGCCTTATCGTAAACCTCCCTCAACCTTCTCGAAGTTATGTGCGTATATATCTGTGTAGTCGAAAGGTTGACATGCCCAAGGAGCTCCTGTACAGCTCTGAGGTCAGCTCCGGCATCGAGCAGATGAGTGGCAAACGTATGCCTCAATACATGTGGACTCATCTTCGAAAGAATCGATGTCTTCTCCAGATATTTTCTCACTATACGCTGAACCGTTCTCCTGCTTATCCTCCTACCGGCTCTTCCTGTTATGAGGGGTTGCGTTTCGTCTTTTTCGGCCAAAAAGGGAATACCGTCGCCGCCTGTCAGGACGTCTTCACTCACCCCAAACCTATATGCCAGATAAGAAGCAACAGCCCTTACAGCGGAATCACCCATGGGAACGATGCGTTCCTTATTCCTCTTCCCTACCACCTTGATAAGCCCCCGTCTTAGATCACAGCTCGATACATTACACCCAATGAGCTCCGCCAGTCTTATACCCGTCCCGTAGAGTATCTCGAGCACCGCCCTGTCTCTCAAGCCCTTCTCCGTATCGAGCGGGACTATCGACATCATTGTTTCCACAGCCTCTTTCGTAGCAAAAACGGGCAAGCTCTTTCCGATTTTGGGTGAAGAGAGCCCTATTGTGGGGTCCGCCTCGATCAACCCCCTTTTTTTGCAAAAGGAGAAAAAGCTCTTTATCGAAGCAACCTTGCGTGCAATGCTCCTCGACAGATACCCGTTCCTCGACAACTCGCCGAGAAATGCCCTTATAGAGAGGTAATCCACATCATTCACTTCCGCCTTTTTGCCGAATTGCTCCTCCAGAAACTGAACGAACTGGATAATATCGCTCTCGTATGCTCTTATCGTTGCCTCCGATTTCCTCTTTTCGAGGCCGAGGTATAGAAGATAATCCTTCAATAATTCTCTTAGCATAGAGGTAATATATCACAGCGGTAGATGTTATACAAGCGTTCGGTCGAACCCTAAAGGTAAGTTTCCAATTTTTCAGAAACAAACCTCTCGAGAGCTGCCAGTGCCCTTTCGGTAAAGAGTCTCTTGCGTTCCGATCTCTTCGATTTGACGAACGGAAGAAGTCCGAAGTTGGCATTCATCGGTTGAAAGTGCTTTCTCTTTTCGATGAGATGTCTTTGAAGCCCTCCGAGGATGGTTTCGGCCGGAAATAGAGGTCCTTCGAGCCCCTTCATGAAATGAACGATGTTTAGAGCAGTCAGAAGGCCGTGAGCGATCGATTCCATATAACCCTCTACGCCTACTATCTGCCCGGTGAAAAAAAGTCCTCTTCTCTTCAGTGACATCTGCATTGAATCGAGAACCTCCGGCGAGTTGATAAACGTGTTTCTATGAATCGAGCCCCAGCGAACTATCTGTGGCTTTTCGAAACCGGGCAATACATAGTTCAACAGCTCCCTCTGTGCAGGCCTCTTCAGTCTCGTTTGAAAACCAACGAGACCGTATATCGAACCGTCCATCGTCTCTTTCCTTAGCTGAACGACCGCATACGGCTCGCATCCCGTTCGGGGATCAACGAGACCCTTTGGCTTCAAGGGTCCGAACCTCAGGGACTCCCTTCCTCTCGCTGCAATGACCTCTATGGGTAGACATCCCTCGAAACACATGTTGTCCTCGAATCCCCTCTTCTCCGTCTTTGGTGCAGCGAGTAGAAAATCAACCAACCTCTCGTACTCTTCCCTGTTCAAAGGGATATTCCAGTAATCCTCTCCACCCTTTCCGTATCTTGAAGCCCTGAATGCTACAGACGGATCTATCGAATCTACGGTGACAGATATCGAAATTGCATCGTAGAAATAGAGGTTTTCGGCCGAGAGATGCCTCTCTATCGATGAGGATAAAGACGGAGATGTGAGCGGTCCCGTAGCCACCACAACGACTTCTCCGTCTGGAATCTTCGTAACCTCTTCTCTGTGAAATGAAACATGAGATTCCACCTCGATCGCCTCGGTAACACTGCTCGCAAACAGCTCTCTATCGACGGCAAGTGCATGTCCAGCCTCGACTGATGACTTCTCAGCTATTGAGAGTAATCTGCACCCAAGAAATCTAAGCTCTCTCTTAAGAAGCCCTGAGGCAGTCAAAGGGTTGTCGCTTTTGAGTGAATTGCTGCAAACGAGTTCGGCGAGGTAAGGACTTTCGTGCGCCGGCGTCATCACCACTGGGCGCATCTCGAAAAGATCTACATCTATTCCTCGGCGGGCAAGCTGTAGGGCCAACTCGCTGCCTGCAAGCCCACCGCCTATCACCTTTACACGCATTTTCAAAGGGCTTCCTCATATCCACATTCGGGACACTTCAAATACTTGCCCTTCTTCTTGCTCTGTTTTTCGACGAGATACGTCTTGGAGCATTCCGGGCACATGATCCCGGTCGGCTTGTCCCAGCTTGCATAATCACACTTGGGATAATTGCTGCATCCGTAAAAGACCTTGCCCCTTCGTGTCCTCTTCTCTACGATCTCACCGTCACATCCTTCTCTCGGACACGGTATCCCAAGTTTTATTGCCTCGGTATATTTGCATTTCGGGTAATTCGAGCATGCAATGAATCTCCCGAACCGTCCATTCTTATAAACCAATTCGCCGCCGCACTCTGGACACTTTCTCCCAACGAGCTCAACCTTGTTCAGTGACTTCGTGAACTTGCATTCGGGATATGCAGGACAGGCGAGAAAAGGACCATTACGTCCCCACTTCTTAATTAGCTTTCTGCCGCATATCTCGCAGACGTCGTCAACCTCCTCTTCTATCTCCTTCTTTATTTCATCTCGTCTTTCATTAACGTGGTCGAGGTTCACGACTAGCGGGTTGTAAAAAAACCTTACAACGTCTCGCCAGTTTTCTTTGGCCTCCTCGACCTTGTCCAGCTCCTCTTCCATCCTCGCAGTAAACCCAATCTCGAATATGTCGGTGAAGAGCATCTCCAATGTCTTCCAGACCTTTTCACCAAGCTCGGTCGGATAGAGCGTTTGTTTCTGCTTTTCTACGTATCCCCTCGTCTGAATGATGCTCAGGATACTCGCATATGTGCTTGGCCTTCCTACGCCCTTCTCTTCGAGCTCTTTTATCAGAGACGCTTCCGTGTACCTTGGAGGCGGCTCTGTGAAATGCTGAGTCGGATCGATCTTCTTCAGAGTGAGTGCCTCGCCGATCTTCAACTCTGGCAGCCACTCGAGGTCTTGAGCCCTCGAATCGGGGAAAACGGCTAGAAATCCCTTCTTCTTAAGTCTGCGGCCGTTCGCTCTGAAAGTGAATCTCTCACCCGCTGAAATATCCACCTCGATCGTCTCGTAGACGGCAGGTGCAGCGAGCGAGGCAAGAAAGCGCATCCATATTAGATTGTATAGGGCGTACTGGTCCTTGTTGAGAAATCGTCTGATTTCTTCGGGCCTCCGTGTGCAATCCGTCGGCCTTATCGCCTCGTGAGCGTCCTGTGCCATCTTGGTCTTCTTGTAACTCCTTCTCCCCTTATTGACGACATCCTCTCCATAATTACTCCTCAGGAATTCGGTGCCGCGCTGAAACGCCTCGTCACTTATACGAGTCGAATCGGTCCTCATATAGCTTATAAGGCCAACAGAACCCTCATTGCCCAGTTCTACGCCCTCATATAGCTGCTGGGCTATAAGCATCGTCTTTTTGGCTGAAAAACCCAGCCTGTTGGCTGCCTCTCTCTGCATGGTACTCGTTATGAATGGCGGCTGAGGGTTCCTGAGCTTTTCTTTGATAGCAACTGATTTGACCCCGGGCGTCGTTTTCTTTACTGCCTCGATGATCTCCCCGGCACTTTTTTCATCCTTGATATCGGGCTTTTTCCCATCGACCTTAGAGAGCTTCGCAACGATCTCTTCGCCCTTTGCACTGTTGAAAAGTGCCTCAATAGTCCAATACTCAGACGGGACGAAGTGCCTTATCTCTTCTTCGCGCTCACATATTAACCTCAGGCCGACACTCTGAACACGCCCTGCACTCAACCCCTTGTAAAAGAATTTCCATAGAACGGGGCTTATCAGATATCCCACGAGTCTGTCGAGAATCCTTCTGGCCTGCTGAGCATTGACCTTGTTGATGTCAATGCCTCTTCGAGAGCCTTTTTGGTGATCTCATTGAAGATGATCCGCTTTATGGGAATCCTCGAATTTCCTACGATCTCTTTGATATGCCAGGCTATGGCTTCGCCCTCCCTGTCCATATCGGTTGCGAGGTAGACCATCGAACTCTTTGACGATTCGTCCTTGAGCTCTTTGATGACCTTTCTCTTCCCCTTGACCACGATGTACTTGGGCTCGAAGTCATTCTCTATGTCTATGCCAAGACTTTTCTCGGGCAGGTCTCTTATATGACCGACAGAGGCCTTCACTTTATATCCGTCGCCGAGATATTTCTTTATAGTTCGAGCTTTCGCAGGAGACTCGACTACTACGAGCACCTGTTCCACAACGATATCCTCCTTAATTGATCATATGGTCTCTGTTTTCAGAATCTTTCGCGTTATCGGGCAACGTGTCATGAAATTGGAGTAAGATCTCCTTTATTTCTTCGAGCGAAACAGGAGGGGAATAATCGTATG
>NATK01000137.1 GCA_002085285.1 Candidatus Latescibacteria bacterium 4484_7 | reverse complement strand
TCGGAGGCATTTACGGGCAGAGTAGAGCGCTGCTCGCAGATGCCCTTCATTCGATCTCCGACTTCATCTCGGACATCCTCGTTCTCATCGGTCTGCACTTCTTCAAGAAAAGTGCCGACGCCGAGCATCCGTACGGCCACGGCAAGATAGAGACACTCTCAACGATCGGGATAGGCGCTCTTCTCCTCGCTGCATCGATAAGGATTGGCGTATCAGCGGCTATTGCCATTTTCAAGGGGACGATCACCGCTCCTCACACCTATACGATATACATCGCCGCCGCGTCTATCGTATCGAAGGAGATTCTTTACCAGTTTACGATACGTATCGGCAAAAGGCTGAAAAGCGAAGCAATGGTTGCCAATGCATGGCACCACCGTTCCGATGCATGGAGTTCGATAGTTACGATTATCGGGATCTCCCTCGCCGTATATGTGCCCTCGCTTCGAACCCTCGACTCCTATGCGGCGCTGCTCGTCTCGTTTTTCATCATGAAGATCGCAGTCAACATTCTGATCGATTCGATAAAGAAGATCATCGACACATCTCCTTCAAAGGAACTCATGGAAGCAGCTTGCCGGGTGATAAAAAGTGTGGCCGGTGTGAAGGGATGCCACAACATAACGGCACGTTACTACGCTGACATGATAAGCATGGAGGTGCACATCGTGGTCGATCCCATGCTGACGGTACTCGAAGCTCATAGAATAGCCGACGAGGTCGAAAATCAGATCAAAGAGCATATAGGCAATGTGTCGAGCGTGCTCGTCCACATCGACCCCTATGACGACGACAGCCGAAAAATTGGCTGAACAAAAGGGTCGAATTGTTGTATGATGATCAACCGATGAACAAACCTGCGGAGAACATAAAACGATGAAGATTGAATTTTACAAGCACAGCGTGGGCAAAGAAGAGATCGAGCGCGTCAACAGCGTGCTCAATTCGCTCTTCCTCACAACGGGTGACGAGGTCGCCGAGTTTGAGCAGCGTCTCGCCGATTATCTCGCACTCCCCTACACCGTTGCCGTGACAAGCTGCACGGCGGGGATGCACCTCGCCCTCATCGCGGCGGGGCTAAAACCGGGCGAAGAAGTGGTAACAACGCCCCTGACGTTTATCGGTACGGCGAACAGCATCCTAATGGCGGGCGGTGTGCCCGTCTTTGCAGACGTGGAGATGTCGACGGGCAACATCGATCCGACGAAGATAGAAGAGGTGATCACCGACAAGACGAGGGGAATCATGCCGGTGCATATCTACGGGCAGATGTGCGACATGGACACGATCACGGAGATCGCCGAAAGGCACGGGCTCTTTGTCATTGAAGACGCAGCGCACTCCCTCGAAGGGCGCTGGCGCGGGAAGGCGAGCGGATATTACGGCGACTACGCCGCATTCAGCTTCTATGCAACGAAGAACATCACCTCGGGCGAGGGCGGCGCGATCTCGGTGAAGGGCGAGGAGAGCTACGAGCTCCTGAAGAAGCTCAGGCTGCACGGTCTGGAAAAAACAGCAGGACAATATCCACGCCGCGCTCCTCGTCGAGCAGATAAAGAAGCTCCCCGCGTTTCGTGCGCGTCGCGAGGCGATATACAACCGCTACAGAGAGGCCTTCTCCAACATCGAAGGAATCGAGCTCCACAGAATAAGGGAAGAGGCCGAACACGCTTACCACCTTTTCACGATTCTCGTCGAGGAGCTGCAGTCGAGAGGGATAGCCCTCTCGATAAACTTTCACCCCGTCCATCTCATGACATACTACAGGGAACGCTTCGGTTACAGGGAAGGGATGTTCCCCGCGGCCGAGGAAATCGGCAGACGCACGATCAGCCTCCCTCTGTACCCTCGCCTGAAGGATGAAGAGGTTGAATACGTGATAGAGAACGTGAAGGATGTCGTCTCGAAGACGTGAAAAGCCCCTAAGAAATAACAATGTCTCTGGACGCTCGCCCAGTATGGCTGGACGCCGCCCCAGCGAGAGCGCGAAAGGCCTCGAAGAAATAACAACGTTTCGGAGCTATCGCAAATCAAGCACGCCCGTTTCGGTTAAGATTGAAACCCTGAACCTTAATAAATGACGTCGAGCCGCTCCGACAGGTCCGGGGCGGAGATCATGCAAAGAAACCGTGCAGGGAAATTTCATTGCAGTTGACCCGTTGATGCCCCGGCAACCCTGCCCGGCCGTTCATCATTTTATCCTTACCCTGTAAATGATCCTCTCTTCAGCACCGCTCGCAAGAACATGCCCCGACTGTCTTGAAAGCACGATTCTCAACCTTCTCGCCGAGGCATCGTACATAGCCTCGTCGGCATCGTTCGGATCTGCAGTGAGGTAAACAGTCGAGACTCCTCTGATCCACTCGATATCCATAGCCGCACCGAACGAATCGGTGACGAGCTCGACAAGCGGAGATATGGGATCGATGATCTCGATCTCTCTCACACCTTCCGTCCCCGGGTTTGAAAATACTATAGTGTACGTGATCGTATCACCCGGGCGAGCCTCTGTATGATCGACGAGCTTGACGAGCTTCAATAGCCCGGACGCCCTGGCGAGGACGGTCACTCGATCGCTCACCGAGTCTGCTTTCGCCGTCGACGTGCCGCTCAAGAGCTGTTCGAGCCTGAAGGTAATAGAGACAGAACTCCCAGCAGCCACATAAGGAGGTATAAAGGTCCTCACTACGATCGGCACCACATCTCTCCCAGAAACGTCGGGATCGAGATCGAGGTCGCCGTTTGTAAGCCTCGTATCACCGGCGTCGACGACACCGTTGCCATTGTTGTCGCGGTAGTATATCTCGGTCCATCCCTGGGGCAGCAGGGCGGACAGTGAAGCCTGCCCGGGCGTGCCTGCCTTTATGATGTGAGGCAAATCTACGATGCCTCCGGAAGGCGCAGATAGCGAGCTCTGAGTATTTATCGTGCTGAGTTTGACGTCTGCGAAGTAGAGATCGAGTGTGTCGCCCGCCGATGGAGAGCTTGCATCAACGGTATCTTTGGAGAGCGAAATGCAACCCGAAGGTGTCGTCTCGATAACAGTGCACGCATCGTTTCCAGGCACGCGGAAGAGAACGACTCCGTCGCCATTCGTAACGGCACCGGCAATGCCCAAGCTGCTCGAGCACGAGAGGCTCACTCCGCTCAGGCCCTCTTCGCCCACGTCGAATGAGGCGTCGTGGTCACTATCGTCGAAAACGGTTATCCTGAGAAAGGCCTGAGTCAAAACCTCGAGCGTTACGCTGTCATAAAGATCGTTCGATACCGGCTTGCCGTTAATTATCACCTTGGTATCCGGGGCGGCACCGGCCGGAACGTTGACAATGACACTCATCACCTTCGATGCCCCGGCCGAGATCGTATCGGTCTTGAACGATGATGAATGATCCGAGATGCCATCGTTTATGACGACGGAGCCCGCAGGCCACCCGTCGGGCTCGCTCCAATCGATGAGGAACGAATCACACACCCCTCCAATATTGTTCACCTCGAGAGCCACAGTGACGACGTCGCCCGGGTCGCCGAATACGACGGCCCTGCCGCCTTCACCGCTTGCCCACGGAGCGGTTTTCAAAGCTCCATTCGAATCGATCACCAGATCAGCACGCGGAGGCGGATTTACGTGAACAATCGCCGTGATGCTTTCGACATTCGTCGAATCAACAGTCGAAACGATGTCGATCACATAGGCATAGTCTCCCTCCGATGCATTCGCGGGAACATCGACGTCGAAGCTCAATGAAATCACACTTCCAGCCTCCACATTCACAGTCGTATAAGGCGAAGAGGAGCCTTCCAACGAGGCGCTCCATCCGGGAATCGAATTCCAAGTGAGCAAGTATGCTTCGGCGGCACCTCCCTTGTTCTCCAGGTCGATCGCAAAGCTCAGCGAACTGGCCGATGATGTTTGGCCCGTGGATGAGCCCCCTGATCCGCTGCCAAGCGAGCCATAGGCGTCTTCGCCGTTTCCGTCGATAAGAGCGTCGACGAGGTAACGGGGAGCTACGACTATGATCCCCTTGACGCTGTCGACGAAGTAGGGTTTGTTGCTCTTCTTAGCATCTGTGATCACCTCGAACGTGCCGCCTGTACAGCCCGAAGGCACGACAACCATCATCGTATATACCCCCTCGGGAACCGAGTGCATCGAGGAGATCGAATCCCCTATGGACACCTCCCATCCGTCCGGAGCGATCCAATCGACGTCGAAGAGGTTTTCTCCCGACTCGTTCTGCAGACGGATCGAAAAATATACAGTATCACCCGCAGCCGAGCTGACGCTCGATTTGCCCCCGAGGCCCGTCTGCGCCGGACCGTACACGTTGTCGCCGTCACCGTCGATCATGAGGTCGGTCTCGTTGCCAGAACTCACGCTAATATTGGCGCTTACACTCTCTGTAATATTGCCGTCTGTAAGGGATGCCGCGTTCAGAATAGATGCGTACGTTCCGTATCCCGCTCCAGCTGGAATCGACAGGGCGAGGTAATAGTTCTTAGAGCTCAAGGCGGCGAAGGCTTCGGTCGTCCACGGGAGGGGATGAACCGCTGTGCCGTCGTCGATGGCGGCGCTCCATCCGTTGCCGGGCCTCACCCAGCTCAGAGCAAAGGAGTCGACCACCGCCCCCTCGTTCTGGACATTGAGCGGAAAATAGACCGTCGAGCCCCTCGTGCCGCCTATCGTGCTGCTGCCGCCCTTGCCTGATCCAGTGTCATCCACGATCCCGTCGCCACTTCCATCTATGACCACATCGACGGCGGGCGCCCTGATCCGTGATGCCGCAGTTACGCAGTCTGCCTCGAGTGTGTCGGATACACTGCGGGCATGAACAAGCGAGGTGTAATCACCGCCCCGCAGATTCGCAGGTACGGTAACGCGAAACACCATCGAAGAGGCTGCTCCTGCAGCGATACTTTCCGTTAGAAAAGGTCCGCTGTGCTGCACTGCGCCTTCTTCCATCACTGCGGTCAAAGGCGCAGGGCAATCGAACCAGACGAGGAACGAATCCGTAACGTTGCCTGCATTGTGAATATCGATCAAATATGCGAGCACACTGTCCGGCGGAGCCTCCTTGAGCGACGTTCCGCCTCCTCCCGCCGGATCGACCACGCCAAAACCATCCGAATCGATCGC
Organism: Candidatus Latescibacteria bacterium 4484_7; assembly: GCA_002085285.1. Classification (GTDB taxonomy): domain Bacteria; phylum Krumholzibacteriota; class Krumholzibacteriia; order Krumholzibacteriales; family Krumholzibacteriaceae; genus 4484-7. The sequence continues at coordinate 1,673 of NATK01000137.1, read as the reverse complement.
AATGTCTGCGCCAAAATGCGCGGCAAGCACATTCGCATCGAGCTTGACGCTGTCGTACCGATTGGCGTTAGCCGTTGAAACTGCATCGACTATGCTGGTATAAGAACCGGTAGGAGTGGTCACCGGCACAGCCATCACCACCTGCGCCTCTATAAAGCTCCCGGCAGTTATAACGGGCGTCGTCCACGGCAACGTGTAGTCGCTTCCATTATACCTGATCAACGCACCCCAGCCGGGCTGCGTGCCTATGCTCAATGTGTAGGAATCGTCGTCGAGCCCCTCGTTTTCTATCCTGAGCGAGTAGCATATCGTATCTCCCGCGGTGCAGCTCTTCACCGAATAACCGCCTTCCCCCGAACCGACCGCGCCGAACAGATCATCGCCGTCGCCGTCCACTGCGAGGTCGACGAACTTCCTGTAAACGAGCGAGACGTCATCCACGTATGTCCATGTCTCGTAGAGGTTGTCGTAATCGTTCTCCTGCCTGAAGTAGAGCCTCACAGTCGAGCCCGCATAAGAGCTCATGTCGTAGCCTCGAGGCCCCAAGCCATCGTCATCGATCCAGCCGCTGTCCTTGAATAGGTTGTTCCACTCATTGAATGAAAATGTCACGACATTGGCCAACGTGTTGCCGGACTGGTCCCTGATCTCGACCCTGAAGGGATCGTACCCACTCCCGTCGTACCCCTGCTGCCTGAACCTGAAGTACAATGTCGCCCGCGAGATGTTCGAAGGAATCGTAACGTCCTGATACATGAACCCGAATCTGTTTCTCCTCTGATTTGTATATTTGAATCCGAGAATAGCCGAATAGCTGCCGCTGTAAGGCATGTCGAGAAGAACGGCGTGATCGGCCCATGCGGGATTGAAGCGACCGTTCAGATTGCCCGCTCCGTCCACCCAGCTCGCACCGAAGTTTGCAAGCTCGAATCCGCCGTTTACTACGAGCTCCCCAGCAGCGGCCGAAACCGATGCTAAAACCGCGACTGCCGTCATCAAGAAAATCGTTCTTCTCTTCCAGCTCGACATGCCTATTCAATCCCGTTGAAAAGCCCGAGTATCTTTTCCGTGAACTTGTACCTCATCCTCACATAAAGCCCCCTCGAAGTGAACTCGTTCTCCGGAGTCAAAGAATCCCTCTGCCCGGAACAGTCATACCCCACTCCCAGCCAGAGGCCTTCGGCGGCGACACGACCTATCTCGATGCCGCTTCCAAACCTCAAAGAACGGGTCTCTATCTGGTGAACGAAGCGCCCCTTGAGCCTCACATCCCATTTGGACCCTATAGCTCTAATGAGCTCCCCCTCGTAGAGGTAGGTCGACGATCCGTTTGTGAATTCCTTGAAAGTCTTTTTTGCCCACTTGCCGGCGACCTTGCCCTGTACCTGCCAATCAGGTGAGAACGCGTAGTTTACCTCGATAGAGAGAAGCACGTCTTTGTCGACGGCATCGGGATGGGCGGGACTGTTGTGCTCGTAGGCACCCTTGAGAAGCGAGAAAACGGCCAGCCTGTCGGATGAGCGCGGCCTTGTGGCAAACGCGGCCGTCCAGCTTCCCTTGATCCTGTTAGGCTCAACGCGCTCGTCATCGAACCACAGGTCGCCTTTGAAAAGACAAGCCGTCCTCCTGCTCGATCTTGTGAGTCCCGCAATACCAGCGAGGTGCTTGACTCG
>NATK01000017.1 GCA_002085285.1 Candidatus Latescibacteria bacterium 4484_7 | reverse complement strand
GGCGAGTCTTGTCCAGCGTGGGACGGGAATAGTCTTTTGGAAGGACTCCACGCAGCGATTGGTTCTCGCGCTCTATGGCGGACATTGCCTCGTCGATCACCTTGCCGATTGTAGGCTGGGGTGCCTGCGCCTGTATCTTCTCCCACCGTGCCTCGGGCGGCACCCAGAATATGTTTGCCGCGAGATACTCGTCGCGGTCTTCCGGGTCAGTGTACTCGGTTCCCTGCCTGGCCTTGAGCTCCTCGTACTTGTCCTGGAAGGCGTCGGAGATGTACTTGAGAAAGATCAGCCCCAGCACCACGTGCTTATACTCGGAGGTGTCCATGTGGCCGCGCAGCTTATCGGCCATCTCCCAGAGCTTGTTCTCGAATCCAAGGTTGGCGCCGTTTTTCCCCTTTTCCATAGATAAACTCCTTGCAAACTTTTAGAGCCCCCAGGCACCGAATTGATATGAATCCCGAATTTTACTCGCAATGCAAGTGCCTATGTATTCCCATCATTCCCTTCGAATAACGATCTTCTTTCTTCTTTGTAAATCTGCGTTCCACAGCTTGTGCACTGCCATGCCGGATCAAAGGGACCGACTACACAACCTCCCAGGACCAACTTTCCCTTCTTTTCGTTCTCAAACGCCTCTAGTGTGGGTAATCCGTAGATTATCGGTACTACGGTCTTTGATTTGCAGTGAGGGCATTTAATCGGCTTTCTTTTCGCGAAATACTGCGGGTCTTCTTGCATCGGCGTCCCTCAACCCCCTTCTCTTTTTGTGAATAACAACCGGCCGATTAAGTTTATCATATTTCCAAATGGAAATCGCACATATGCATTGTTCAGCCGCATAAGCCCCCACTCGGAAACCATTTCAGGTGTTATTTTACCAACAATTTATTTTTAATCCAATAAAAATAGGCGATTACCGTTAGAGGCGCTTGTTTATATCAAGTTTCAGCTTAAACATAGAGTATGCTGTTCACATGAGGCTCAACCATAGGTTGCACTTCTATACAACCCTTTTGAGCAAAGAGTGGCAATGCTCTATCGGGCGGCTGCCCGATATTTAGATTGCTATCGAGCATTCAGTCCCAGGCGAAGGCCAACCATCATTCACGGTTTGTAAACGATGAAGCTGAAATTATCCTGAACGAGGTTTCCATCGATATCAAAAACACTTACAAGCAGCTTGGACATAACACTACCCGTTGTTGCAATTCTTGGAGAAGAAGATTTCACCGTGACATTTGTAATATAATGAAGGTAATAATAACTCTCCCCATCTATTGTAATCTCATACCTACTGGTTGATGAATTCCAGGCACAGGATACATTCGGAGTGGCCGCTAAAACCGTACCGTCTGCGCGTATAATACCGTAGGCCACAGGATTCAGAGCAGCGCTCGTCTGGATTGACCCATCGGGAAACTTAAAGCCACCCGCGGTCGACTCTATTGTTCCCGCAGTCTTAATATCACCGTTGTTGTTCACAGTCAACTTCAGATTCGGTCCGGGTGTGGTATACAACTCAAGAAGGTTGCCGGTCACAGCATAACCCGTAATTGCAGGTCCGGCACCCTGGTTCTGCCCCTTAACACCAGGACCATTACCATCATTTCTGCCCATGACCGCAGCATCACTATTATCGTTTATGCCAAGTACCGCATGCCAGGTGGAACTCTCGGCAAATATTCCTGCATACTGGCCTGATTGCGCATTGCTGATTACCCTGAGAGCATGTCCGTCCGAGCTTTCCACATGCAGTTTGGCCTGAGGGTCCGTTGTGCCGATGCCCACATTACCGCTCCCCGGAAAGAAGTTGGTGGCACCTTTTACCTGCCGTGCGTTGAGACTATAGGGAGATGCAGAAAGTGACATTCTTGGGGCAAGCTCAGCTCCACCGTTTACGCTGACACCCAGCCAGTACTGCACATCGAAATCAAGGTCCAACTTTTCGGATTGGCCTAATATCACGTTGAATATTCCGCCATTTACCTGGACATTGGAGATCGTCTCCGCCCAGAGAGGCGTTCCACCACTTGCTACATCATAGATCCTGAAAGTCAGTTCATACGACCCTTAACTCCCGCTCATCATACCAGAGCTTTCATAATTGTCAAAAATTTTTTCGCCCAATTATAACATTGGTGACATCATCTTCCTGCTTGTCACTCTTTTCCCGCTGCTCCTCTCCCCCCGTTACCCTTTCTTCTACCACCAAAATAGCTTTCATCCATTTCGATTTCCCCGGAGAGAAGCTCTGCCCCAGGACTATCGAACAAGATAGCCATCCACAACACCAGTACAATCCGGTGCCAAAACTTTTACAATTACCCATTCAAAAAATACAAAAAAAGAGCCGGGCTCGGTTTTCCCGGTTCAGCCAAACAAAGTTGTTCCATTCGCACCGGTCGGCCCGACTCGAGTTCTTCCCCCGCCGGGGAAGTGATGTCGTATCCTCGACTCAACAATCTATTCGGCCGACAGTGTCTTTATCTTTACCAATTAATCATCGATTGACTTGAAATGCCCGTGCAGGTCATAATAACAGCGTCCCGTCCTCACATTTTACCGTACGGTCGGTAACGGAAGAAATGAGCGATTCGTCGTGAGAAGCTATAACGATCGTCTTGCCCCTTTTCTTGAGTTCGTCTAGGAGATCGATGATTCTCTCCCTTGCTGCCCTGTCGAGAAATATTGTCGGTTCATCGAGAAAGTAAACCTTCGCGTCGAGCACAAGAACGGAAGCCACGGCGATGAGCCTCCGCTCCCCCTGTGACAGCGAATAAGGGCTCTTCTCAAAGTATCCACTATCGAGTCCGACGAGACCGAGAGCCCGAGCGACCGCACCTTCTTCATCTTCCCCCCGAACGATCGATCTGTAACCGTAAGCAACCTCTTCATAGACAGTGGGTTTGAAGAAGCCCTCTTCGGGCATCTGAAAAATCATTCCCACCTCTCCGGCGGGAAAGTCCCTCTTGCGTTTCACCTCTCTGCCCAAAAGCCTCACCGTACCTTTCGTGCTCGTCAGAAGCCCTGAGCAGCCGAGAAGCAGAGTCGTCTTGCCCGAACCGGCCGCCCCCACGACTCCCACTGCTTCTCCCTCGAAGATTTCGAGGTGCGGCACCGAAAGGCTGAATTCCCCCATAGGAAATGAAAACTCACTATCCTCTATTGTGAGAACGGCTTCTGCATCGTTTTTCAATGCATCCGCCCTTTTCTCATTGCCGGCATCGATGCATCGTTCGACTCGCCCGACCCTGTTCGAATCTACGATAGCGCCTCTTTCCATGAATATATGACTATCGGCGAGGGAGAATTCCCCCTCCTCGACAGTCGCCCATACGATCGTCGTTCCGCCGGAAGCAAACCCCTTATTCAATAACTCCAAGAACTCCTCTCTGCTCCTTCTGTCGAGGAACGAAAAAGGCTCATCGAGTATCACATGCTTTGCACCGATCGCCCATGAGACAGCGAGAGACAAACGCTGCTTTTCTCCTCCTGAGAGGGCGTGCGGATTTCTCTCGGCGTACCTCTCCAGCTCGAATATTCGAAGCGCGTCAGAAAGCCTCTTCGAAGCGTCCTCCCTGCTCATGCCCGTGTTCTGCATACCGAGCATGATCTCGTCGGTGACACTCGGAGTGACGAAAGAGTTGTCCGGATTCTGGAATGTTATTGTTACGGGGGGAATGGCCGAATGCGGCCCGAAAACATCCTTTGCCTCGACGCCGTCTATTAAAACACTGCCATCAACCGGCTCGTAGATACCGGCGATGAGCCTGCAGAGAGTCGTCTTGCCCGATGCATTGCCGCCGACGAGCTCCACCCACTCACCGTCTTTCACGGTGAAGCCGACCGAATCTATCACATTCTCACTGGAACCGGGGTAACGGAAAGACACGCGATCCAGCTCGATCAATGCCTACCTCCGGACGCTCCCTGCAGCGACGAGAGGTGTTTGCGCGCCTCATCGGCCCATTCGCTCGTGCCATCCAGTGCGAGATACCTCCGCCAGGTCTCTATCGCCTTCTCGCTCCTGCCTTCCTTCTCGTATACGGTGGCAAGGGCATAGAGCGCTTTGAGGTGACCGCTCTTAATCTTCAACACTGCATCGAACCTCTCTTCCGCTTCCGAGTACCTGCCGAGGTAAAAGAACGAATTCCCCAGAGCGAAGAGGTAATCGACATTCTTTGGATTTGCTCTGCAGAGCACTTCGAGGATTTTGACAGCCCTGTCGTGCATACCAAGATTTTGATAGCAGACCGCCTTGTTGTACCGTGCCATCTCGATGCCGCCGTCGAGCTCGAGAGCCCTGTCAAACGTCTCTATCGCCGCTGCAAATCTTCTCTTCGAGGCGAGATCGAGACCATCGTTGTAGAGACTCAGAGCCTTTCTTCTCATCTCGAGATGCTCGGCGTCACCGGCTTTGAGCGGAATGCGTATGCCCGAACCCGGCTCTGGTTTCTCGCCGATCTTCATGCCGTTGTACGAGGCTATCTCCTTCGCCCTGCTTTCGTCTCCGTAGAAATCGCGGGCTATAGAACGCCACGTCTCTCCGAATGCAACCCTGTGAGTCACGACCTTCCCCGGTCTGGCAGGAGGAGGTTGAACCTTTCTCACTCCGCACGAAGAGAGCACGATCACGAGCATAACCACGGCCGAAAGTATAAGAAGACGCCAAGCTTCCTTGGCATATACACGCATCATACCTTTTTCCTGCCCTTTTTCTCAGCCCCCGAAGCCTTCTTTTGGGCTTTTCGTACAGACGTCTTCGATGTCCCACCAGCACCTCTTCTACGTGACCCTTTCCGTTCCCGCACAGCCGAAGACGACGTGTCGGAGTGAGAGGCAGTCATCGCCGCCTCGTAAATCTCCTTGAGCGGTCTTCCAGCGGCGAGGGCGACCTTTTTGCACGATTCGTACTCCGGAGCCGCTTTCACCGAGCCGTCGGGGAGTCTGCTGAATTTTACGTCGATCGCGCCGTAAGGCGTCTCCACCTCACCGCCCCACCTCTCGAGCTCGACCCTCTCCTCGTATGACACCCTGAGACCTATTGTCGTCGTCTCTTTCGCTATGAAGGAGATCACCTCATCGAGCCTTTCTCTTTCGCAGAGAACCGTCAACTCTATGCCGGGCCGGCCCTTTTTCATGATGATCTGCTTCATATAGACCTCGAGGGCCATCCCTCCGAGAAGCCTCTCCTGAATGAATGAATATATCTCGGGGTTCATGTCGTCTATCGTCGTCCTTAAAACGGCGATCTCCTTCTCCGGGGCGCTCTGTATCGCTCTTATCACACGTAGGAGGCTTCTCGAAGACGACTTTCTCCTCGAACCGGCGGCATAGACAACCTCTTCCGGGATGAACGCTAGACCAGCCGGCACCTCCCCGGCCAGAACCTTCATCAATGCGGCCCCTGTCGGGGTCACAATCTCGTTCGGCTCGTCGACGAACGCAACCCTTCTGCCTTCAAGGAGCTCGATCGTGGCCGGCACAGGTATCGGCATAGTCCCATGAGCGATCTTTACCGAACCGGCCCCGAGTACGAACGGCCTGTGGTACAGCCTTGGAAAACCGAGCATCGAGAGGGCCGTGACGGCACCGACGATATCGACGATCGAATCCACCGCCCCGACCTCGTGAAAGTGAACGTACTCGGGCTTCGTGCCGTGCACCTTCCCCTCCGCTTCACCGAGTGCCATGAAAACATCACCCGAAAGCTTCTTTATCCTATTATCCAGAGGAGATCTGTCTATCATCTCGAGTATGCGTCTGAGATCCCTCTGCACGAGAGAATTCGCGAACTTTACATCGACGTGAGAAGCCGAAATGGCGTGGCTCTTCACATGCGCAAATTCGATAGAGAAATCGTCGAGCCCGGGTAATCGGGCCACCTCACGCTCGACCGCAGCCGGATCAACCCCGAGAGAAAAGAGCGCTGCGAGAAACATATCGCCACTCAATCCGCATGCAGGATCGACGATGAGCAGTTCATTCTTGTTCAGGATCTTAGTCAATCAATCCTCCTCTTAATCCTTCTCCGCTTCGTATATCTTGTTTATGATATTTGCCTGCTACGACGCTCGCCAGAGCGCCCTCCATACCTGCTACAACGACGATGACATCGGCACTCCTTATCTCATCCCACGACGAGAACAGCCTGTGAATGCCGGCTACCCCCACGTCGTAAAATCTCTCGACATTACAGCCGAGATAATGAGCTGTGAACGCCGCCTCCTCGGCGACGTTCATGTCAGAGGTGCCCGCCGAGACGACGGCGACCTTTCCTCTCCGTTCGGTGGCTCTTTGCTCCACTGCGAAAAGGCGCGCTTCGTCGTGATACACCGCATGTGGAATCTCTCTCGAGACAAGTTCGAAGAGCTCCCTGCTGCACCTCGTAGCGAGAAGGTTGCCCCCCTCCTTGACGACGCCCTTTGCAATCCCCACGACCTCATTTCCCTTCTTCCCCTCGCACATGATCACCTCCGGGATTCCGCGCCGAATCGCCCTGTGATGATCCACCTTCGCATAACCCATGTCTTCGAAAGGGAGCTTGAGGAGCTGTTCGTATGCCTTCTCTATCGACAATTCTCCCTTCGCCACTCGCTCGAGCAGCCTTTTCAGGCGAGCTTTCTCCATCTTTTCACCAGCTCCTCCTTGAGCGATCGTAAGATCGATCTCACCATATCGGCATCCGCGGCACTCATGAGCTTAAGCCGGTACTCCTTCGCGCCCGGAACGCCCCTCAGATACCATTTGAACTGCTTCCTCATCTCACTGACCGCTCTTCGTTCGCCGTCCCATGAGACTGTCAATTCGAAATGTCTCAACATAAAGTCGGCGATCGAGACGGTCTCCCCGATACCACCCTCGACGACCACCTCGGGACCGACGTCAACCCCCGCTTCGATTGCAAGAGAATCCTTTATCCGGCGAAATAGCCACGGCCTTCCCAGAGCACCACGCCCGATCATCACTATTCTGCACCCCGTCACCCTGCGAAGCTCAATGAAATCCTCCACATCCGTCACGTCACCGTTACCTATCACCTCTATCGTCAGCGCCTCTCTCAACCTTGCGATATGCTCCCAGTTGGAGCGTCCGCTGAAACCCTGAGTCCTGTACCTCGGGTGTATCACCACCGCATCGACTCCGGCACCCTCGAGGACGAGCCCGGCTTCGACGTAGTTTTCGTCCTTTGCGGTCCAGCCGCTTCTGATCTTCGCCGTTACGGGGATTTCGACCGTTTCTACGACCGCGGCGGCGATTCGCCCCATTAGATCGAGGTCTCTCATCAACGAGGCACCCCCGTTTCGGCGTATGACCTTCTTCACCGGGCAACCGAAATTCATATCGATGAACGCAGCCCCGTTCTGCGCTGCTATTCGAGCCGCCTCCGCCATGACGGCCGGGTCGGAGCCGAAGAGCTGTACCCCCGTGAACCGCTCCCCCTCCATCATTCTCATGTATTCGAACGTCTTCTCCCCGCCCCTGATCAGACCGTCGGCGCTTACCATCTCGGTATATGCGAAATCGGCCCCCTCATCGTAGCAGATGCGCCTGAAGGGAGCCGTGCTGTAACCCGCCATGGGCGCCAGAGCGAGCACGGCGTCTCCGAAAATGGATCGATATTTATTCGCTACACTATTCATAGGCTTAGAATGAAAGGCTGTGCGGTATCAGAAATACAATAACACTTACTATGAAACAGACCAGCACTGCGATGGCGAATCCTCTATCGTCGAGGAGATCCTTGCTCTCATCCCCCTTGTATATGCTTCCCCTGGCGAGAAGGGAAAGAATAATCCAGAATATGAACATGAACTGCGTCTTGTTGTCAGTGATATCGTAACCGAAGGGGAAACCTTCCCAGACAGGACCGAAGGCTTGATAGTTGAGCACGAACCCCAGCGGCCACCCGCCAATGAAGGTCAGCGCAAGCGCCCACCTGATGTTGTTCACCGTGATCTGCTTGCCCTCTATCCCTTTGAGCATTCTCAAAGAACCGAGGAATGCAAGCACCATGAAGAAAAACGATGCAAACATGAACGCTATGTGAAATGCAAGGACAGTCCTGGATACGTGCCCCTTGTACTTCAATATGAAATACCTGCCCTCTCGAGGGGGAAGCCTGAGAATCCTTCGTCCGCCCTCGGATACGAGAAATGCATATCCGAGCCTTGTGCCCTTTTTCATCGAGGGGAGAACGGCTTCGCACGTCCCGCTGCTGTCCGGCTGCAGCGGCTTCCGCTCCACCTGTCCGTCCGGCATCCTAACGAGAACCGAGCACGAAAGTCCGCTCTTCCCCGCCACCTTTATCCTCAGCACCGGTCTGCCTTTTCCGAATTGACTCGTAACGGTTCGGTGGAATACCTCGACGCCCCCAGATTCGTATCTGATATCCCTCGGCCTGTTCATCGACATTCGCCTCGTCAGGGTAAGCACTGCGAGTGTAATCAGAACGGCGACAAAGATTCTCTTGCCCATGTAAGAAAACCTCCTTCTTTCGATAGGTGAATGATAGTTTAGCCGAAATCATTTTGCAAGACGACAATTGGCGCTTTTGCATCGACTCGGCATGGAGTTCGTCACCAGAACGGGCATAAAGATTGTCAAATGGCCCGGAGATTCATTATTCGAAAGGTCCCGACACAGCTCTGCGTCGGATCTTACACGGAATCAGCATCGGATACGGAAGAAGAGCCGCCCTGCACCCATCAGCGTACTCTCTTCGATCTTTTATGGGCCCGTTTAGAGCTTTTATGGACTGGTAAATAGCCCCGATTCATATTATTATCATTGAAGAATTGAACCATAGGAAGAGAGAGGCCCTGAGAATGCCGGAAAAGGCAGAAGAACTTGTTCTCGAAGAGATCACCATAAACACAGGAGACGAATACTCCGTTCACGCCGATTTCAGAACGACGGACAAGAGGGCGGAGATGCCAGTCATCATCGTGTCACACGGCTTTCTCGGTTACAAGCGCTGGGGCTTCTTCCCCTATCTATCAGAGGAGCTCGCACGCGGTGGATTTCACGTCCTCACGATGAGTTTCTCGATGAACGGGACCGACGAAGAAACGGGTATGATCACCGACCCCGAGGCATTTGCAAAGAACACGGTGAGTCGTGAAATAGAAGACATGACCACGGTAGTGAAACACATCGAGGGCGGCGGACTCGGAGTGCCTTTCAGCTCCATCGGACTCTTCGGCTTCAGCAGGGGCGGTGCCGTAGCGATCGTAGTCGCTTCGAGGCTCGAAGGGATAGGGGCCGTAGCGACGTGGGGCACTCCGAGCCGCTTCGACAGATATTCGGATAGAAGAAAAAAGCTCTGGAAACTCGATGGCTCACTGGTGTTCAAGGACCCGAGAGCCGAGAATCCACTCAGCCTCGACTACTCCTACTACGAGGATATCGACAGGAACAGGGCGGAACAGGACATCGTAAAGGCCGCCTCATCACTCGAAATCCCCCACCTCATGGTGCACGGGACAAGGGACCAGGCGGTGACATTGAAAGAGACGGAGAAACTGGTAAACACGAACCGAAAGGGCCCTGTCGTCTATAAAAAGGTCAGGGGAGCGAGCCACAGCTTCGGTGTCAAGCACCCGATGAAAAATATAAACAAATGTCTGCAGGAAGCAGTCGAGTCAACATTGCGTTTCTTCAAAGACAACCTGTATTGAACGAGGGGAGCACGGAGAAAATGGATAGAAAGAGATCTGCTCTGATAATTACCTTTATTGCGGCGATCGCGGTGGTAGTCGCCCTATACTTGGCAAGGGGCTGGGTCGTCGAGAGGGTGTATTTCAAGACGGCCGAAAAGGTAGCCGACAAGTTCAGCACAAAGGCAAAAAGCAAATACTTCGACGATTTCCACTACACGACCAACAAGTTCTGGACCTTCTATCAAAATGGAACGGTCTCGAGAAACGACCTCAACGATGTAATATGGAAGATGCGCAAGCTGGAGAAAAAAAGAGAGGTCTCCGACACCGAGGCATTCGACCTCATCGGCTATGTGAGCAGATTATATACAGACGCGATGAACGAGAAGCTCCAGAAGAAAATAAACGAAAAGATGCAGAACGAGCGAAACGGGCAGAAGGGCAAGCTCAAGAAAGAATGAAGCGCCTCGCTATCTCGGCCTCTACGTCCCTGAAATTTTTGAATTCCACGAAATCTATTCCCTCACGCTTGCAGTGCTCGAGCAGATCGCCCTTGGCGAAAACAAGATCCGCGTACTCCGAAGGACACATGTCACTGAAGCCGTTCCCCACGTATATGACATAGTAGCCCTGTTTCTTCAGCTCCTCCAAGTGAAAGCGTTTGCAGTTGCCGCAGCGGTCGCACTCGAGCTTGTTGTAGTAGGGAAATTCAACTGCGGCAAGTCTGCTGCCTTCGATGACGAGGTGATTGGAATAGAAATCGAGGACGCCGAGGCCGTTTCTTATCAGGATAGACTCGATGTAGTAGTCGAGGCCGTCGCTCACCACGATCAGTCTGAAACCGCGTTTCTTGCAGAAATCGACAAAGTCCTTGAAGTACGGGTCGAGCTTTTCGCCTTCGATGAACTGATCGAGGTCACCCTTCGTCGCCCTCACCATAGACAGTTCCCTTGCGAGGCACTCCTTCGAGCTTATCAAACCCATCTTCCAGCGCTCGAGGAGATCGAGCCAGGCATGCTCGTCCGGAGTATGCGCTCCAAAGAAATGGTGTCCCACATCCCTCAACGATACCGTACCGTCGAAGTCGCTTATGATCGCCACTGGCTTTGTCATTCCGCTGCTTTCTCCGATGCCGGCGCCTGCTTCTTCTGCTCTTCGACGTACTTGAACATCTCGGAAAGCGTTGGGGCTTTCTTGAACAGCTCTATTGCCTTCTGCACCTCTTCGTCTTCGGGAAGAGTGGCGATGTAGGCGCCCTTCAGACCGTAGAGTTTTCTGAAGACCTCTCTCTTTATCCCGTTTCTGATATAGTCGACATTCTCCTTGTTCTTCCAATCGGCGTCGGTCGATTCAACCTTCTTCTCCGCTGCAAAATCTCTGAATTCCTTTATAACCATGTCATCGACCTTGAAATTCTCGCCGACCTTGTGAAATGCAGTATAGTGAACGGCAAAGGAGAAAAAGAGCCCCTTGAGCTCGAGCTTACGTTCGAGCTCGGTGAACTCGGGCAACGTTATCTTCCAGTCGGGAGTAATTCCGCCGCCACCATAAACCACCCTGCCTGAAGCGGTATGAAACACCTGTTTCTTGTCGCCATTCTTCTTGCTCTTTGCAATCTCTTCGGCGCTGGCGTTGTCTTCAGCCTCGCGGTGAATGCATCTTCCGCTCGGAGTAAAATACTTGGCAGTTGTCAGCTTTAGAGCCGCCGACTTGCCTATCGGGAAAAGCGACTGCACAGAACCCTTGCCGAAGCTCGTCTGCCCTATAATCACGGCCTTGTCCCAATCCTGAAGTGCGCCCGCCACGATCTCAGAAGCTGAGGCGCTTGCACCGTTCACGAGAACTACGAGCGGATAGCCGTTGTGAACCTTCCGCGACTGCGAGACATATTTTCTGTTGTTCTTTTCCACTCTACCCTTCGTATAGACGATCAACTTGCCCTTCTCGAGAAAGAGCTCCGAGACCTCTTTTGCCGCCTGAAGAAGTCCGCCCGGATTGGACCGGAGATCTATGATCAATCCTTCTATCTTCTTCGCCTCCAGCTCGTTAAGTATCTTCTCCAGCTCACCCGCCGTATTTTCGGAGAACCTTGATATCCTCACGTAACCTATCCCGTCCATGTCGTCGTAATAGGGAATGCTGGCGACCTTGATGATCTCTCTTGTGACCGTATAGTGGAGCGAGTCGGCGACACCTTCGCGCACTATGGTTATCTTGACCTTGGTGCCCGGTTTTCCTCTGAGCTTCTTTACCGCATCCTCGATCTTCCACCCCTTCGTCGGTACACCCTCGATCTTGACAATTTTATCCCCTCCCTGAATTCCCAGTGAGTATGCGGGCGTCCCTTCGAGAGGTGAAATAACCGTAGGATAGTCGTCCCTCACCGTTATCGTGATGCCGAGGCCTCCGAACTCTCCCTTCGTATCGATCATGAGATTCTGGTACTGATAGCTGTCCAGGTAAACGGAATGGGGATCGAGATCCTTGAGCATCCCGTTGATCGCAGCATCTATCAATTCGGATGGATCCTTCTCCTCGACGTAATAGTCGAGCACCTTTTCGAAGACCTCTCCAAACCTGTCGAGGCTTTCGAGGGTACTTTCTTTTCGCTTGCTCTCCTCGTCCTGGGCTACTACGAGAATCGCGCCTACCACTACGATACTTGCTATGATGATCGAAACGATGAACTTTTTGTTGAGCCTCAAAACTTACCTCCAGAGCTTCTCATTGAAACGAAGGGAACCTGAAAACGACCTTTCTCGCCGATTCCGCCCGCCATCTTAACGATGCCATTCATAAATCGTGCCTTGAACGCCGAACCAAATCCAAAGATTAATATAAAACCTCGCTCTCTCCAATCAAAACGATTACTTCTTCTTCAAATCGAGCCCGAACTTGTGCTCGAGGATAGAGATGACCGAATCTATCACCTCGCCCAGAGGCCTCGTCGCATCTATCACAAATACACGCTCGCTGTGCCTCTCGGCGAGCCTTATGTACCCTCTCCTAACGTCTTCGTGAAAACTTCTCTCCTCCTGCTCGAGTCTGTCCATCGAAGCGATCCCTCTCGCATCCCTGCTGATAGGGCCTCTCTCGAAGCCCGCCTCCACGGGCAGATCGAGGAGAAACGTCACATCCGGCTCGGCGTCCCTCACTGCGAGCTTGTTAAGCTCTTCGATGAGTTCCTCGCCGAGATGCCTTGCAAACCCTTGATAGGCGACGGATGCATCCATGAACCTGTCACATATCACCATCACTCCCGAAGAGAGCTTTGGTTCTATAACCTCGTCGACGAGCTGGGCGCGGCTGGCAAGATAGAGGAAAAGCTCTGCGAGCGGTGAAAGCGATCTGTTCTGCGGGTCGAGCAGAAGCGTTCTTATTTTCTCCGAAATCTCGGTCCCTCCAGGTTCCCTTGTTAGAACCGCCTCTATCCCTGCACCGACCGCCATCTCGTGGATGCGCTCGGCTACGGTGGACTTCCCCGAACCTTCTATCCCCTCAATCGTAATAAAAATTCCCCTCATAACGATCTCCTGTCGGCTATTCGAACTTCATTCGATATTTGAACATAAGTCAAATCTCTTCAATCAAAAAGCTGATAATCCAATAAGAGCTTCTTCAGCCTCGAACGGTACCGCTTCGCGTTCATCGCCAGCTTGAACGTCTCGTCTCCCCCCTGAGCAATCCAGATTCCCATCAAAGATAGGCCGAAGGTGAAGGCGAGGTTGAAGCCGACTAACATCTCGAAGGCGAGGACCCCGATTAGCGTCATGTACATGGGATACCTGTTGTCCCCTATGCCTCGGAGACTGTACGAGAAGACATAGGTCAGAGACTTCGGTATCTGAACGAGGGCCATTATCTTGATAATCTTCTCCCCCAGATCTATCACCTTGGGATCCGACGTAAAGAGCGCGGCTATGTATCTTGCCTGGCTGAATGTAACGGCGGCGATGAAAAGAACAATCCCTCCAACGAGAAGAAAGAAGAGATGCGTCGTCCTTCCCGCATGTTCGTGCTCACTCGCTCCATACCTCCTGCTGACGAGAGTCAGCGCCCCCATTCCGAACGCCTGGTACAGCATGGAAAAGAGCCTCTGAAGCGTAAGGGCGATGATGTGGGCGGCGGCTGCAACCGATCCGAGCCTGTTGGTAAATCCGATGACGACCGTTATCCCTACCATCCACGCAAGCTGCTCGAGCGTTATCGGGGTGCCCATCTTGATTACAGTCAAGATCCGCTTCATGTTGACATCCCAAAGATCCCTCCAGCTGAACGTGAGAACGCTCTTTCCGCGCAGAATAATACTGAACGTAAATAAAAAGCCGACCGAATGGGCGATCCCGGCACCGAGTGCCGAGCCCCTCACACCGAGTTCGGGGAAGAAGCCCACACCGAAAATGAGGAGAACGGCGAGAACCAGATGAATCGAATTCACGAGGATCCCTACAGCCATAGAGAGATGGGTGTCGCCAGCCCCTCTCACGATGCCTATTGCCACGAAGTTCATCAGAATGAAGGGCCCAAAGAGAGAGAGCACGCGGAAGTAATCGCTTCCTATAACCGACACTGCGTGCGAGGCTCCAAGGAGCCTCGAGAACATGAACGGAGAAAGAAAATACCATATTATCGAAATTCCTATTACGGCGAATAGATTGGTGAAGAGGGACTGCCCGAGAAAATGATTTGCATCCTCGGTTTTACCCTCACCGAGGAGCCTCGAGATTATCATCGTCGCACCGAAGATGAAGATGAGAAGAGCCGAGCAGGTGAGGATGATGATCTGAATCACGTTTCCGACGGCCGTGAGGGCATCAACGCCCGTTGCACCGAGACCCGGGTACAGCCTGTTCATCGTTTGAGCGGATATTCGGCTGACGAGATTGATCTCGACGGCCCACATTACGACCTGGACGGCCAGATCGATCACAATTGGTATTGAGGTCTTCAGGATGGATCGAATGCTCGTCGTCATAATGGCCGTCTTTTCCCGATATTAAGAAAATGGAAAACTTTGCCAAGGCTACTCTTCGGATTTCGAGTCTACAGCCTCTGAATCCGTTCCGGTTTCTTCCGAATCCGCTGCTCCGCCGACCCGCGACATCCTATCGACGTGGTTGATCCTCTGCGCTGCCGTGATGACACCGAGGATCGCGAGAACGACTATGACGACAGCTAGAACCTTCATGCCAAGTAGAAGCCCTAGAATCAGGAGCGCCAATCTCTCGGGCCTCTCCAGCCAGCCGACGCTGCAGGGAATACCAAGCCCCTCGGATCTCGCCCTCGTGTAGCTCGTGAGATATGCTCCGCCAAGCGCAATAAGAGTAAAAACGATAAGAAAAAGATTCGGCGGTGTCCTGCGGGCGAAATAGAAGATCAACGCACCAAAGTAGAAGAGCTCGGTTACCCTGTCACCGGTCGAATCGATGAAGGCTCCGAAGGTCGACACCCTGCCGTCGCGCCTTGCAAGTGAACCGTCCAGAACATCGCAGAGTCCCGAAGCGAGCAAGAAGACGCCGCCGACGAAAAACCTTCCGTAAGCAACGAAAAACGAACCGATCATGCTCAGGGCAATCCCCGTCGTGGTGATTCCGAGAGGTGTAACACCAATGGACGACAAAAGAGCCACCAGTGGATTCAGCACACCCCTTAAGCTCTGCTTGATCTCGCTCTTACCAGCCACTATCAACCTGCCAATCTAGATGATGATATCAGCAAATCACTTTCAATCAATGGTCTCTATTAAACCCTTAGAAGATGCATCACTGATACAGCGCTTGTCAAGAAAGCCTTTCACGAAATCGAATACTCAGCCCAACGGATATATTTGTTTTAACTTTTTCCCTCTACGAGTATAGTGATCTCACCCTTCAAGGATCTTGAGCTCAGGGATTCGAAGAGCTCGACTGCCCTGCCGCGCAGAATTTCCTCGTGGAGCTTCGTCATTTCCCTCGCTACGACAACCCTTCTATCAGGCATTACCCGAGCGATCTCTGCGAGCGTCTTCATCACCCTGAAAGGGCTCTCGAAAAATATCGTAGTCATCGTGCTTTGAGCCGCATCTTCTATGAATCTCGTCCTGGCACCCTTCTTCCTCGGCACGTACCCGAGAAATGCAAACCGATCCGTGGGAAGTCCAGATAGAACAAGTCCGGTTATCACCGCACTCGGCCCGGGGACGGCGGTGACCGTGATGCCATGCTCGATGAGTCTTACCACGAGATAGTAACCGGGGTCTGAGATGAGAGGTGTTCCAGCATCCGACACGAGCGCCGCCTTCTTGCCCGACTCGATGAACTCGATCACCTGAGGGGTCACCCTGTCTTTGTTGTGATCGTGGTAAGCCTTGAGCCTCGTCTTTATACCGTATCTGGCAAGTATGAGACCGGTCCTTCTCGTATCCTCGGCAAGAACGAGATCAACCGATTCGAGAATATTCTTTGCCCTGAAGGTGAAGTCTTCGAGATTCCCTATGGGAGTACTTACAAGATAGAACTGGTATTCAACCATTCATACTACCGTCTATGCAACATTACCGAGCTTGTGAAAGGATTCTGGAGAGAACTTCGACGACGACGTCTGTATCTTCGCTCGAAACATCGAGGTGAGTGACCATTCTCATTCGGTTGCCGAAGGTGAGAGTGAGAATGCCCTCCGCCTCGAGCTCTTCCCGCACCTTTTCTATACTGTCCGACTTATCGACCACCTCGAATATGATGATGTTCGTTTCGACGGGGAATACGAGCTTCGCCCTCGAACTCGAATCGATCACCTTTGCTATTCTTCCCGCGTTCTCGTGGTCTTCGGCCAGGCGATCGATATTGTTGTCAAGTGCATACAGACAGGCCGCAGCAAGTATGCCGGCCTGTCTCATTCCGCCTCCAAGCCTTTTTCTCCAGAATCTCGCCCTTTCTATGACCTCTGCATCCGAAACGAGTATCGAACCCACCGGAGCACCGAGCCCCTTGGAAAAACAGAACGTCACCGAATCGGCGAGGGAGGCATATTTCTCAAAGGATATCCCCGATCCGACGACTGCATTCGCCAGCCGCGCACCGTCCATGTGAAGCCTCAGGCCGCTCTCCCTGGCAAATCTGCTCACCCGCTCGAGCTCATCGTAAGGGTAGATGCTGCCCCCCGCCCTGTTGTGCGTGTTCTCAACCTCTATCAATGATGTCCTCGGATGATGTATATTTATCGGTCTTACAGCCGCGACGAGATCGTCGAACGGAAGCACCCCTCTATTGCCATCGAGAGTATTGAGCTGAACGCCCCCGATTACCGCTGTGGCCGCAGCCTCGTAGTTGAAGATATGACAATTCTTGTCGCATATCATCTCATCGCCCGGCCTCGTCTGCGAGAGTACAGCAAGCGTGTTTGACATTGTACCACTCGGAACATAGAGGGCGGCTTCCTTGCCGAACATTGCAGCCATACGGGCCTCGAGCTCCTTCACCGTCGGATCGTCTCCAAGCACGTCGTCACCGACGGGTGCCCTTGCGATGGCCTTCCTCATTCCTTCGGAAGGCCTCGTGACGGTATCGCTCCTTAGATCGATCATTCTCTTACTATCATTCATATCGTCTACAGAAGATGTACAGTGCCGTCTCCGAACCTCACCGTCTAACACGATTGATCAAATTCATTATAGAAATGTGCCGGTGCAAAAGACAAAATACGACTGCACCTCACACGATGACAAGGGATACGATAAAATCGATGCCGCATTCCCCGCAGGACGATGGCGGTCGAGTGATTACGGCTGAGCGACGAGGTCTTTCAGCTCCCTCGAAACCTTAAATACGGGAACCTTGCGCTCCGGTACGGGAACAGGTTCACCCGTTCTCGGATTCCTCGCCATGCGAGCCTTTCTCGCTTTGACCTTGAATGTTCCGAAGCCGCGGATCTCGTAATGCTTCCCTTCGGCGAGACCGTTGGATATACATGCGAGAAACTGATCGACGGCTTCTGCGACCTCTTTCTTCGTCAATCCTGTTCTGCTGGAAATGTTTTCCACAATCTCCGCTTTAGTCATAGATCCATCCTCCTTCCAAGCACAGGATTGCCCCCCCAGACAAGGCAATTCAATTGTTATTAATTAGTTAGTAAACCAAACGTCTCAAAGTGTCAAGGAATTTCTCCGACGCTGCCATTACTGTTTCTCCCCTCTGTCTCCCACTTTCATCGATGAAACGATATGCTCAACAAGCGGTACTGAACGACTCAAATGCCGGCGCTAGTATTGCAGGAGCGAGAATTGCTTTTGCAAATTTAGACTTTTGACGCCATCGATCCGATTTCTCGCGCAGACACAATTGGAAATGATGAGAAACCAGAAGGAACAGTTCAAAAAAGGTGTAACAAGCATAACTTTCTGTACCACAAAGGACTTGGACAACTCATCGACAAATACGGTTTCGTTTTGGTATGTGCCTTGCTCTACGAGGAGAGTGCTGCGAGGTGGTCGCCGCCTTCACGAACCCGACCCTGCATCGTACTATCTCGCAGCTTTTTTTATTCCCCGAACAATGGAACCGGCAAAAACACATTTGCCGTTCTATTCCGACGATTCAATCGTATCGACACGTTCACAATGCGGCCGCGATGCCTTCGACAAACTCGCGCAATCCAAACCCTAAAAAAGACCGATTGCCAACCAAGTCATCTATTGCAAACCGATGAATCTGTGTATCTGAGGGAGAACCCTGACATCCTTCATGAAGCGCGACGCCTTGCCGTACAGGTCGAACAGCTTTCCCTGCGAGATGCCGAGCATCGGTCCTTCGATTGTGGCCGGCTGAATAACGAGCGGAATCGTATCGTCGTGCGCTGCGAGCACACGGAGCGCTTCGTCAAATTCGGTCTCGTCGAATCCTTCAATGAGAACGATCTTGTAGAAGAGCCGTCGGCCGGCGAAGATCGGAATCACTCGATCATAGATGTCGAAGGCATCTTTCTCACCGCAGAGCGAAGGCAACTTTATATCGAGGGCAACAATATCGACCAGGGAGCTCACCCTCCTCGCAGCATCTACGAACAATCCCACCTCTTACGAGAGCTGCTGCTTCTGCAGCTTCAAAGGGATTCTCGTGAGTCTCTTCCCCCGATGGCCTCAATACGCGAAACGCCGCCTGCGCCGCCCTCGAGTCCACCGAGTCACAATACACGCATGAGAGCGAGCACCCTGCAAGTCGCAAGAAAACCTGAAGCACACCCGCATACACCCCCTCCCCCTGAAGTGAATAGAAGATCTCAGAGATGTTGCCTTTCATCGCCGTTCCGCCGCCTTTCTTCAGAGCGTCCCCCTAACCTTCCTTACGGCGAGCTCGATAGACTTGCATTCATCACTATATCGTCCGAGTACCAGTTCGGCTGCCTGCCTCGGGTCGATTCCCAATTCACCGAGACCTGCCGCTCTTACCGGGGCACCTGACGGATCTATATTGATACCGAAATGAAAAAGAGAGGATACGGGCGAGACGGTGGATATGGCAACGGTGAGCTTGGCATCGTCGACGAACAGATCATCGCCCTCTCTCGAAATGTTCAAGTGGTCCGTG
>NATK01000136.1 GCA_002085285.1 Candidatus Latescibacteria bacterium 4484_7 | reverse complement strand
CGCATTCGAAGAGGGCTTATCACGAGAGGGTGAACATGAGGCGCAACCTTTGATTGCGGAGCCCGATAGGGGAACGGAGCATCCAGAAGAAGCGCCCGCTGCGATCGGCGCGGGATCTCAAGAAACCGTCACCAGCGATGCATCGAAGAAGGACAGAGAGCAGCTCAAGGAGAGGCTCGCCGATTCGAGGAATCTTGTCGGAGTTGATGTCGAGACGGAGGAGCTCGACAACGAGATCGTTCTCTTGAAAATCAATGGACATCTCGATTCCTCTTCGGCCCAGGATCTCGAAGGTATCCTCGAGAGCGTCTATGAATACGGTTACAAAAAGGTAATTATCGATTTGAACGATGTGACATACATCAGCAGCGGTGGTTGGGGAATATTCACGGGTAGGGTAAAAGGATTGAGAGAAGGTGAGGGTGATGTTGTTCTAGTAGGAATGTCTTCGGAGGTTTACGATATCTACGAGCTTCTTGGATTCCAGGAGATTATCATGCATTATCATACTCTCGATGAGGCAGTGGAATTCATCAAGCTGCCATTCAAAGAGAGGATGAAGAGACTCGAGGAGGCTTTCGAGGGGAGCAAAGAAGGAGAGACACTCGAGGTGAGGCAGTATGCGTCTTCCGAGGTCGACGTCGAGGGAGTGAGTTTCGATGAAGATTCTTCGGCGTGGACGCCTCTCAAGGTCGAAGCGGGCACCGTCGGTAAAGAAGGAGAAATCACCGTTCTCTACCTCATGGGTGTGATCGATACGGTAAGCAGCATGAGTCTCAAAGATATTATCGATTCATTCATCGACAAGGGAAACATCAAACTCGTGATAGACATGTCACGCGTCGAATATGTGAGTAGCAGCGGCTGGGGTGTCTTTTCGTCGAGGATAAAGGAGATAAGTGTTTTCCATATGCTCGGTTTCGATTCGATCATGCGTTCTTTCAGCGTTTTGACCGAGGCTATAGAAGACTTCGATCGTCAGGTCGAACAGGTCGAATTTACACCACTTTTCGAACGGAAAAAGGAAAAGAAAGCAACCTCAACAGATCTCGCAGGGCACAGCGAGAAAGGTGAATTGAGGACCAGTATCTATGAAAAGAAGCTCGACGGCAACAAATTCATTATTCTCGATACAGACGGTGCGATAGACTCTTCAACCTCTTTCGATCTTGAAAATGTCCTGGACAGGGCGGTCGAAAGTGATGCGCCGGTTATCCTGGTTGACCTTGCTGATGTGCCTTATATCAGCAGCAGCGGCTGGGGAATAATGGTGAAATCGATGCAGAGTATGGAAAAGAGGAATGGAGTCTTTGCGGTAACGGGGATGAACGCCGAGGTATTCAAGATATTCAGGGATCTTGGGTTCGAGCCGTTGATTCCGCATTTCATGTCGATCGAAGGAGCGATAGATGAGTTGTCGGCTGTGAAGAGTTCGCTGAACGATACCAAAGAGATCGATAATGTCGAATCGACCTCCGCGGATGTCGAATCGTCGGATGAAGTCGTCACTGAGGCCCCATCGATAGAAAACTTAGGAGGCAAGAAACCGCATTTGGAGAAGGATGAGTCTATAGAGACGCCTAAACCTATATCCGAAGGGGCGAAGATCGAAGGCATTGATCTCGAGAAGAAGGTGGATTTGAGAGAAGACAAGGATGCAAAGGTCAAAAAGATGGGGTGGCAGGAGTACGGAAAGAGGTTGTTCAGGCGCAACAAGAACGACAAAAACAAGATGGATGACTGATGAAGAGATATGCAGTGATGACCTTGAAAGGCGGCACCGGTAAGACCACTACGGCAGTGAATCTTGCCCATGGGCTTTCTCTTTCGGGTAAGAGGGTCCTTTTGATAGATTGTGACCCACAACGAAGTGTGTCGACTACATTCGGCGTAAGCAGCGATAAAGGCCTCGATGTTTTGCTTCTATCGGGTGACGTCGAGATTCTGCATGTGAGGGACAATCTTTATATCATAGATTCGGGCGGTAGGGGGCTCGCCGAGGCGGAGATGAAGCTCGCTGCAGTCAAGGACCGCAAGAAGAGGCTCTTCGAGGCGTTGAGATACCTTAAAGGCACCGATTACGTCATATGCGATTGCTCTCCATCGATAAATTTGATAAATATGAACGCTCTCTACTTCGCCGATGAAGTTATAATACCCGTTTCGATGGATTACCTTTCGGAGGTCGGGGCGGACCAGACACTTGGCATCATAGAAGAGGTAAAGGGCTTGATGGGCGGCGATCCGTCGTTCATGCTTCTTGCGACCTTCTACGATGCAAGAACGAGGATGTCCCGTGTCGTTTTGAACGAGTTGAGATCGAAATTTGCCGATAGGATATTCCAGACCATAATAAGAGTAAATTCGGCTATCCGAGAAGCTCCGGGGCAAAACAAGACTATATTCGAGCACGCTCCTTTATCCAGAGGTGCTTTTGACTATTACCGCTTGACGGAGGAAGTGCTGGCGCTTGACAAGCTGGATGATTGATTTTTGAATAGATTAATGCTTGAGAAGTGATTAATATAGTACTGGTATTTTCGAGGGATCAATAATCTTTATATCGTTGAGGATTCTTGTGGAACAGTCGAGTATCTTAATTTTTGAGAGATGACACGGGTTTAGAGAGGATGATCAGTTGAGCGCTTTCGAATTGAGAGAAGAGATCGATTTTGCCGGAAGAAGATATTTTCTGCAGACGAGTTTCTCTTCCCACAAGAAAGAGATAAGAAGCTCTTTCTTCAAGAGCGGGGCTCTGTTCGATACACTAAGCGCGGAGGTCGATGACGGGCTGAGCGAGGATGAACTAAAAGAGAGCATAAAGAGGTTCCATCTCGAGAACAAACGCAATTTCCTTCTTTTGCTCAAGGCGAGGGAGAAGATAAAGTCATCAATCGATCAGACAGCCCATCTCAGAGTTGCACAGGCCCTGTTTGCAAGGAACCTCTTTTCCGAAGCCATTCAAGAGGCTCAGGGCGCAGTGAAGAGCGGGAATTCGGATTCGATGCCTTACGTCATAATAGGCGAGTCGTATTATAAGCTCGGCGAGTACGAGAAGGCAAGGCAGGCGGTTCACATAGGCATAGATGTGAACCCGGAGTACCCAGATATCCATAATTTGATGGGAAAGGTGCTGTTGAAGCTCAATAGGTGCAGGGAGGCCGTCGATTGTTTCAACAGAGCTAAAGAATTGAATATGTACTACGGCGAGCCTTATTTGAACCTGGCGAGAGCATTTGTACTGAATACGATCGTAAAGGAAGACTTCGAACTTTCAAAGGATCTCGATGCAAAGGTGAAGGAAAATCTCGACAAGGCCGTTCAGCTCGATCCCGATATCGATCACGGCAAGGTCGAGACGGCTCGAAAACTCTTTGCTGAGAAGAATTACGAGGAGTTCCTCGAAGTTCTCGAGTCGGTCAAAGACCATTCGAAGATGGACATCATAGACAAGATTTTCCTCGACCTCTATCTTATGACCATAAACGGCGGTGATGAGTTTAGAGAGGAAGAGATAGAGCACTACCTGAAAATCGTACTGGACATAGTCGACAGGAACCCTACATATGCAGACGGCTTCAACAGCCTTGGCATCCTTTACACTGCAAAATGCAAAATTCTTATGGATCGCGCCAGCGAGGCGTTCGAAAAGGCTCTGGAAATCAACAAGAATTACAAAAAAGCAAAGAAAAATTTGAGATTAGCCGAGAACGATAGGCAGGGCATTTTTATTTTATTAAAGGCTTTATTGGACTGAACTTTGCTATTATATTTTTACAGGTATTTTTAAGGTTAGTTACAATATGGAAAAGCTCATTATAGAAGAAGAGTACATCGATGATGTGATTGTTTTGATTCTCGACGGGGTAATAGACTCGGGAACCTCGCAGTTCCTCGAGGACAAGTTCGCCGAGATGGTCAACGCGGAGAGGGTGAAGATCATCGTCGATTTGAAGAACGTCAAATACATCAGTTCTGCGGGGTGGGGTATATTCGTGGGTGAAATAAAGGGAATAAGAAAAAGGGGCGGTGACATAAAACTTGCATGCATGCAACCTGGTGTAAGAGAGGTTTTTGAACTGCTCGAATTCAATAGTCTCCTCGAACCATTCAACTCGAGGGAAGAAGCTCTGGCCGGTTTTGGAGCAGGAAAAAATGAAAAACTTTTGTAATGTGGCAACTCAAGGAGCGGGAAGGTATGAACGACATTAGTATTTCCTTTTCGAGACCAGAAGAAAATCCCGATGTTTCTGTAATCTCGGTTAGGGGATTTGTGGACACGACGACTTCGGCCGAATTAGAAGAAAGCCTAAAGCGGCTGCTCAAGAAGGGCAGGTTCAATATCGTAATAGATCTGGAGGGAGTGAATTATGTCAGTTCGGCGGGCTGGGGTATTTTCATAAGCGAAATCAAGAAGATTCGTGAGAACGGTGGGGACTTGAAGCTCGCTGCGATGATAGGCGACGTCTACGAAGTTTTTGAACTTCTCGAGTTTCAAACCATACTCGAGAGTTATGATACGGTCGAAGAGGCCGTGAGCAGCTTCAAAAAGAGTGAAGGCAAGGGCGAAAAGGCCACGGATTTGGATTCTGAAAAGGACGAAGAGGTAGAGGCAAAAGAGGGCCAACAGAATGACAAGAAGGTCGAATATTTTTAAGCACCTACCTCGTTCCTCGGACCAGGCATAACTCATCTTCAAAGCTCTCCGGTATTTGTCTGCCGGCGCATCTGTGAAAGGGAACGGAAGATACATCATAACTGCTAATAACAGGGGGGTTACCTTGTCTATTCCTGTTCCCGCCGGCGCATCTGTGAATTGCTTGAACTGCTGATACTTCTCGGTTAAACTATACTCCATCTGTTTGATGGAGGAGTGCGTGTTCGGAGGAGAAACGATAAATATTCAACTTGGGTTCTGGAGGATAGTTGCCTCTCTTGCACTTGTTGCATTCGCATTCATTCTCTATAGAAAGACGTACCCATCGATTTCCCTCAGCAGAAGGATCATTCTTGGTGCCTCGAGATCTTTTGCCTTTCTGGCAATGCTTTTTTTACTCTTCAACCCCATGCTCGTATCAACACGCATTACCCATAAGGATCCCATGGTCGTTATTCTCATCGACAGCTCGAAGAGTATGAGCATAGAGGATGTAGCGGGGAGAAGCAGATTATCCGCGGCCTTGCGGACGGCAGAGGGGCTAATCGCAGGATTAAAGGGCAGATTCGGGGTCAAGACACTGATCTTACCGTTTGCCGATCATATCCTTCGGCCGAGCTCCGTTGTTGATTCGTCGCTTGAAGCATCTGGAGAGGGGACGGATATTTGGGGTGCTTTGTTCGAAGCGGAGGAGAGATACAAGGGTGAAAATCTTAAATGCATCGTACTGATATCGGACGGTAGAGTGACCAGGGGGATGGTGGAGGCAGGAAGGGGCATCGACGTTCCTGTTTTTTCGATCGGTGTCGGAGACAGTTACCGTAAGCCTGATGAGGGGAAGTTCAGTCATCGACAGCAAGGATATCTGGTTCAATGATCTGTCTCAGAGAAAAGAAATGACTCTCAAATTGACCGCTGGTAAAGAGGGAACGTATAGATTCTCTGTAGCAGCCAGGCCCAAGGCTCGGGAAAAGTTCAGGGAGAACAACGCAGAATCTTTTAGAATCGAGGTCCTCAAGATATTGTTCATCGATGAGCATCTCGATTGGAACACAGCTTTTCTCCGCTCACTCGTAAAATCTTCGAAGCGCTTCAAACTTTCAGTAGTGACTTGGGTGCCAACTACCGGGTATATTTCGATTCCTCAAAGAAAGCCATGGTCTTTTCCGGACGAGGGCACGCTACTCTCAAATTACGACATTGTCATGATATCCGATGAAATGATTCTTCTAAATAAGACCTCGATTGTGAAGTCGTTAAAGTACTATGTGCGGGGCGGCGGCAAAATGCTCTTGCTTGCCGATGAGCACTCTCCCCTCCTGGACGAAGAGAGCTTTTCAGCTCTCGAGGATGTCGTTCCCATAAAAAGGATTTCGAGGGCAAAGATAAATGTCTCGGAATTCTATCCCGCCGTACTCGGTAATGCTCCTTTGAGCCCGTTGTCTTCGGTTTTTTCCCAATGCTGCGCCAACCCCAAGGATATTCCTCCGATTCCATGTATTATCGGCGGCGTGGGAATAAAATCTTCCGCCTTGATTCTTCTGAGAGTTGAGAACGAGTCGAAAGATTATCCGTTTCTCGTCGTGCAGGATTTCGGAGAAGGCATGTCGGCGGTCGTTCTGGGTTTTCCCCTATGGCGCTGGAAGCTGGCTGGCGAGGAGCAAAGCAACCTCTACAACAGGTTTTTTTCTTCTGTGTTTCAGTACCTTGCCGAGGATCGCAAAGGGAGCGTGGTAGAGGTTGTTTCGGATAGGACGGTTTACAGAAAGGGTGGGGTTGTGGGGCTCAAGGCCTTCGTTC
>NATK01000016.1 GCA_002085285.1 Candidatus Latescibacteria bacterium 4484_7 | reverse complement strand
AAAAAAATTCATGGAATTTCGAGTTGAAATTTATATAAATTGAATCTTAAAAGTTAAAGGTTGTTTTGGAGGAACGGAATATATGGATACAGCAATGATTTTTCCCGGACAGGGCTCACAGTTTGTCGGCATGGGAAAGGATCTGGCCGACGAGTTTTCCCTTGCCAGGGAGATGTTTTTGGAGGCCAACGATATACTGGGGTTCAATCTGTCGAAGGTATGTTTCGAAGGTGATGCTGAAACATTGACAGAGACAAGGAATGCGCAGCCGGCGATTCTGCTCATAAGCTCGATTCTTTCTGCAATCATGAAGGAGGAAGAGGGGATAGAGCCGAAGATGGTTGCGGGGCACAGCCTTGGAGAATACTCGGCGCTCGTTTCTGCCGGGGTCTTTGACTGGCGCGATGCGCTCAAGATAGTTCGCAGACGCGGAGAGCTGATGTTCGAGGCGGGGCTCAAACAGCCCGGAACGATGGGTGCAATCCTCGGGCTCAGTCAGGAAGAGGTGGAGGAAATCTGCAGAGAGGCCTCTGGTGAAGAGATAGTCGTTATTGCCAATATCAATTCGCCCGGTCAGATAGTCGTATCCGGGCACATCGGCGCAGTGAAAAAGGCAATGGGGTTTGCAACGGAGAAGGGGGCCCGCAAAGTCGTCCAGCTCAACGTGAGCGGAGCATTCCATTCGCCGCTCGTCGCATCGGCTCAAAACGAGCTTACATCGTACATTCGCGAATTTCCAATGAACGATTCCACTGTTGGAATCATATGCAATGCGGATGCAAAGATTATACACAAGAAAGAAGAGATTATAGATGCACTCTCGAGACAACTTACATCTCCGGTTCGCTGGCTCGAATCGATGAGAGTTCTAATAGACAACTGGAATGGTTCGGTGCTGGAGGTCGGTCCGGGCAGAGTGCTCGCAGGGCTTATGAAGCGTATAGACAGAGCGGTGCCTGTGCAGACAGTCGGTACGGTCGAAGAATTGATGAAGGTCATTGCACCTGAAATCGAGATGGGCTGAAACGAATCCTTTACAAACTTTAAACTTTTGATTATAAAGGAACCTAAATGTTAGATCTTGGAGGCAAGACGGCAATTGTGACAGGTGCGGGTCAAGGCATCGGCAGAGAGATATCGCTTCTCCTGGCGGAGCACGGAGCGGATATCGCGGCGGTCGATATAAATGTCGATGCATCTGCAGAGACCGCTTCGCTAGTAAAAGGGAAGGGGAGAGATTCGCTTGCCCTCAAGTGCGACGTGAGTGATTCTAAGGATGTCGACGGTTGCATCACGAAGATAGTTGATTGGAAGGGGGCAGTTCATATCCTTGTAAACAACGCAGGGATAACGAGGGATAACATCCTTCTCAGAATGAACGACAGCGAATGGCATTCGGTGCTCAACGTCAATCTTACAGGGACGTTCAATCTTACCCGTGCCGTATCGAAGTACATGATCAGGCAGCGTTTCGGCAGGATAGTCAATATATCGTCGGTGATCGGGATTATGGGAAACGCTGGGCAGAGCAACTACGCGGCGAGCAAGGCGGGCATAATTGGTCTCACGAGATCCGTTGCAAAGGAGCTTGCTGGTCGAAATGTCACGGCGAATGCAATCGCCCCCGGATTCATAGAAACGCCGATGACGGCATCGCTGGGTGAAGACCGTAAGAAGATGATGATGGATATGATTCCCCTCGGTCGCTTCGGTACAGGCAAAGATGTCGCCAATGTTGTATTGTTCCTCGTTTCCGATCTTGGTTCATACGTCACCGGTCAGGTGATCAATTGCGACGGCGGAATGATAATGGCATGAAACAGGAGGTGGACCTTCGAGAAAAAGATGCGTTACTTTCTATTACGACTTTCAATGAGTCAGGATCGAAAACTGAGTTGTATGCTGTAACGATTGACCAATTGAGTAGGAGGTAGAGTCTTAAGATGTCAGTAGAAGAAAGAGTAAAAAAGGTTATAGAAGAGCAGCTTTCAGTCAATGAAGATCAAATTACCCGTGAGGCCTCTTTCATAGACGACCTTGGAGCCGATTCTCTTGATACAGTTGAGCTCGTAATGGCTCTCGAAGAAGAGTTCGGCATCGAGATTCCCGACGAAGAGGCGGAGAAGATAACAAAGGTCGGAGAGGCGATCGACTACATCGAGAACCACATGCAGAGTGAATAATGTTCGACTGCATCATGGAAAACGGGGGTTGGTGTTTTGACCAGAGATAAAAGAAGGGTCGTTGTTACCGCTATGGGCACGTTCAATCCGTGCGGCAACTCGGTCCAAGAGACCTGGGACAACGTTTCGTCGGGAAGATCGGGAATCGCAAGGATCGAAGCGTTCGATGTGAGCGATTACGACAGTAAAATCGGCGGAGAGGTCAAGGGTTTCGATCCGCTGAAATTCATGGACAAGAAGGATGCACGCCATACGGACAGATCCGCTCAATTTGCCGTGGCAGCTTCGATAGAAGCCATGGATGGTGTCGATACATCCGATTTCGACACGACGAAATTCGGCGTTATCATAGGATCAGGCATCGGCGGGATAAAGACGTTCGAGGCCCAGCATACCGTTCTCATGGAAAGAGGGCCGTCGCGGATAAGCCCCTTCTTCATTCCGATGATGATCTCAGATATGGCGGCGGGACAGGTCTCTATCGTACATGGCCTGAGAGGACCCAACTTCGGAACAGTCTCCGCATGTGCTTCGGGCGGTCACGCTATAAGTGATTCATTTATGTACATAAAGAACGGCTATGCGGATGCAATGCTCACGGGAGGTGCCGAAGCGACGATAAGCCCGATGGCGCTCGGCGGTTTCTGCTCCATGAAGGCGCTTTCCGTACGCAACGACGACCCTGAGAGGGCATCGCGTCCCTTCGACAAGGATAGAGACGGATTCGTGATGTCAGAAGGAAGCGGGATAATACTCCTCGAGGAACTCGAGCATGCGAAGAAGCGTGGAGCCACTATCCTCGCAGAGATTACCGGTGTAGGTTTGACGGGAGATGCGTATCATATTACTTCGCCTGTACCGGGGGGAATGGGAGCAGCGAATGCGATGAAGATGGCACTCGATGATGCCGGGCTCGAACCGAATGACATAGATTACATCAATGCTCACGGCACTTCGACATATTACAACGACAAAGCGGAGGCCGAAGCGATTTCCTCGATCTTCGGCAGCGGTCCGACGAGTCCTAAGGTAAGCTCGACAAAATCGATGACTGGACATCTACTCGGTGCAGCGGCTGCGGTCGAATTCGTTATCTGTGTGAAGGCTTTGAACGAAGGGCTCATTCCTCCGACGATAAATCTCGATAACCCGGATCCTGAATGCAATGTGAACCATGTAGCCAACGACCCGGTGGAGCAAGATTTGAAGAATGTGATGAGCAACTCTTTCGGTTTCGGCGGACACAATGTGAGCATCATTCTCAGCAAGTACGAATCGTAAAGGACTGTTATGTAATGTTGCGCTCGATGAAGGCTTTTCTCGGGAGGATTTTCGGCGGTACAGAATCTTCACCCGATGAAAAGCTTGAAAAACTTCAGGGGCTCATCGACTATCATTTCAAGAACAAAGACATATTGACCGAGGCATTGACTCACAAGTCCATCCTCGGTGAGCGCAGAGACGAAAAGCACCAGTCTACGTACGAGCGCCTCGAATTCCTCGGCGACTCGGTGCTGTCACTCGTTACGAGTGACTTTCTCATCCGTCGTTTTCCAGATGAGAACGAAGGGCAATTGACGAAAAAGAAATCGCTTCTCGTAAGCAAGATGATACTGTCGAAAAAGGCCGAAGCAATAGGTATAAAGGAGTTCTTCATATTGAGTGAGAATGCTGTCAGGGGCGGAGTAGCCGAGCAGGAGTCTGTGCAGTCCGAGGTCCTCGAAGCGATCATAGGAGCCATATACATGGACGGAGGAATCGAAGAAGCGAGAAGGTTCATACTGTCGAAGATGCTCAACGACGTCGAAATGCAACTCGTCGATAGAGACCACATCAACTACAAGAGCGAGCTGCAGGAATTGTCTCAAGCGAGGTTTCGGAACTATCCGGTATATGAAGTCAAATCCACGTTCGGACCGGAGCATGACAAGATATTCGTTATCGAGGTGAAGATAGCAAATGAAGTGCTCGGCGTCGGTCGAGGTAAGAGCAAGAAGGATGCAGAGCAGATGGCGGCGAAGGAAGCCCTTTCTAAATTGAAGCGCATGACCAGGGAAGGATGACAGGATGGCAAAGAAACCCAGGAGTTTTCCGTTCACATTCGGAGGGGATCCGGAGATTCTCTGTGAAGAGTGTCAGTTGCCCTGTACGCTCGAAGAGATGAATCTCGATTGCCACAGGAGATTCTTTCTTCGCGGTTTATTGAGGTGTTCCTATTTCGTCAAAGGCTATTGTTTCCTTTCCGGCGTGAACGGGTGCGTCTTCGACAACGGAGGCCGGCACGAGACATACTGGCTGAATCTCCTGAACGACTACTACCATGATATTTCGGGCAAGGACAAAGAGGCGGATTTCGCAAAGAACGCCGAAGAGGTAAGAAAGCTCGTCGACGATGAGATTGAGAAGCAAAACGTTTATCTCTGTCGTTACATAGAAGAGCTGTACAACGAGGTGATGAAGGCCGGCGGCGGTCTTTCGGAAGACATGTTGAGCGAGCTCGACGAAGCCTACCTTTCTCTTCTCAAAGGAATCATCAGAAAACCCGATTGAGGTGAGGCGTGACCCACCCAAACGGGTTCGCTCGCACACGATTTCAAAACAGAATTTCAGAATCGATATGCCGTGGAGAGTAGGAATTCTGTTATATCTCTCTTCTCGTCGAGATTGGGTGTTTCTCTTTCAAAACTTCCAAGCGCCAGTGTTGCATCCACCGAGAGGACACGGCTGAGTATCGTTCCTACGCCGAAAGTAAAGAACTGCCTCTGTCTTACCGTAGTGACATCACCGACATAGCTCGTCGGATAATCCTCTTCGATGAAACCAATCTCTTCGATCGATGCGATCGCAAGGGGTCTGTACGAATAGCCGCACCTGAGCCTCATTGGCGCGCCCGGCACGGTGAATTCCAGCCCTGCATTGTATTCCAACACATCGTTAAACATGTGCCTACCCAAAAAATCGATGCTATCGAGGATGGGTTTGCCGTTTCTTTTGACCTGAGTGAAATCGGTGTAAGAAACATCACAGGCCAGTGTGAAGTTGGGGAGGAAGAATGCTATCCCTCCTCTGAACTTCATCGGCAATGTGTAATTTTCATCGATGACTCCATAGTCTGGATCTACTGTCCAACCGCCGCTCCCGTCTTTGTATGTTCCATCGTAATTCGTGATACCATCACCATTCAGAGACAGCCAAACGGGAGTAGTGATCATAAGGCCGGCCTTGAAGAATTCGTTTGCCCTGTACAGAAGCCCCAGATTCATGCTGAATCCGTCCACGTCGAGTGACACATCATCGTTCCAGACAGCCAGGGAACCGGGGTCGTTGTAGTTTATTTCATCGGTAAAATCGATCGATTCATCCCAGATCACGATTCCCGACTCCGAAGCCTAATGCCAATCCTCCCCTATATGTTGGGTATGGATATATGAGGGCAATGTGCCCTATGGATGTCGATGAGCATGTGTTTTCCGCGCTGTAGCCGAGGAATTTGTTGGTAATGTCGTTTTTGAGTTGATGCATTCCTATCGAAAGCTCGATCCTCCTCACCTGAGCTAGTCCGGCCGGGTTGTATAAGAGGGCAAATGCGTCGTCACTGATTGCCGTGTATGCTCCGCCCATCGAAAAGGGTCGCGCACCCGTTCCAGGTGTGTTCAGGATCCCGAGCTTGTCGAGAGCTATGCCTTCGAGTGTTCCGTTGTTCTGCGCCTGGAGTGGAGCGCACAAGAGTGAGAAAAGCGCTGTTATCATAATAAGAGAAAGAGTTATCTTGAGCATCTTGTTCCTCCTATTCGTCGATCTTGTAACGAAATCAAATCAAGCAACTCGTGCATCGTCGGACCTTAGTCGACCTATTTATTTTTCGGTTCGTCCTTGCTTTTCGTTTTGCGTTTACTGACGGGCTTCGACTTGATAATATTTCTTCTGTGTGTGTCGTAATGCTTCGGCGTTTCGAAGTTCTTCAATCTCGTTTTCTCACGCTTTTTCTCACTGCTGTTTCTGTTCACTTTTTCGAGACTTTTCGAAGTGCCTGCCCGCGCTCGTTTCGTACCGAGCTGCTCAGGTGGAATGAGAGGGAGCTTCGATCTAATCAGTCTTTTCTCTGATATCTCTCTTTTTTTCGCGGTGGCTTCGTCTCCGTAATCCATGTACCACAGATCATCGTACCACCAAGGGAAGTAGTAGTAATCGATCCATGGATCGCTGTGATAGTAGGTATCGTAAGGGGAAGGTTGAATGTAACCGCCGTGGCATCTCGCACAGTTATGATAGTTCCCATCGTCGTAAGCCGAGTAATCTTTCACATTGGAGATATCCGGGTGCTTGAGAAGTGTATAGCAGCCTGAGGTAGCCACCAGCAAAACGATACCGACAAGCAGGATCATTCTGTTCCTATCTATCCTCTTCATCTCTCATCACCCCGCTGATCATCAAGTCGTACTCGCCGTTGAATGAATATTGTTAATCGTTTGCTTGTCCTATTTGTATTAAGTATAATGAAATATATTTCTGAAAGGAAGACATAATGAGCAAAATTATATTGATTACAATATTGGTCGGTGTTGCGATACTGTCCTTACAACCGCAATCCTTGCATTCACAGACTCTTATGGACGAAAGGAGCCTGATAGCTTATCTTCGAGGCACATTCTATGAAGCCAGGGGAAATTATCCCGAGGCGTATCAATGGTACTCCTATTCTTCGAATCGTGAACCGCAGTGCAAGCGAATCAAGCTCTCTCTGGCGAGGATATCTCTCGAGCTGGGGTATCTTGACAGGGCGAGATCGTATTCGACTGACGTGCTGACGGACAAGAGATACGAGGCGGAGGCCAGCATGATTCTCGCTCAAGTCGAATATCTAGAAGGCAACAAGGAAAAGGCCTTGGGGCTGCTCGAAAATCTAAGGAGCAGGAACGATGTTCCGAGATTCGAGATTCTGAAGTTCCTCTCGAGGATCTATCTGGAGATGGGCAGGATCGATGATGCGCAGAAAACACTCGAAGAGGCGAAGGCCATCTTTCCGGAAGACCTCTACGTCAACTACAGGCTCGGTGTCATATACACCAGGGCTGGCGATCTCGACAGGGCTATCGAGTCGTTCAGAAAGGTTGTAGAGATAAGTCCCGATTTTTCTGGTGCACAGCTCGCTCTTGCTTCGATCCTTGATCATGTGGGCAAAAAGGATGAGGCGGAGTTATATTACAAGAGCGTATTGAAATTAGACCCAGGTAATACCGACGCCCTGAACGCCCTTTCCCAGCTCTATCTCGAGGAGGGGGAGTTCGAGAAGGGCATTGAGCTTCTGAGGCCTTTATTCAGGCAGGGCAAGCTGGATGATAGGGGAGAGGTCAATTATGGAAGGTTCCTCTACGAGGCGGGGAAGCTCGACGGCGCTCTGAATATTTTCAAGAGGATACTCGACGAACAGGGGGAGAAGCCTGCCGTACTTCGTGTTATCGCCGAGATCGAGGTTTCGAGGAAGCATTACAAAACGGCTTATGGTTATCTAAAACGCCTTATCGATCTCGAGCCGGACAACTTCTCCAACTACATGGGTCTTCTCCTCGTCGCCTACAATGTCGCGGGAGAACCCGCAAGCAAGGATGAGGCGGTCAGCGTAAGTGACGAGGAAAGGAGGCGGTATCTGGAAAAGGCTTCGAAGCTCGTATCAAACGATTCTTTTGATGGAAATTACCTGTTTGGAGTCATATACTCCGATTTGAAGGAGTACGATAAGGCCGAGCGGTACCTAAGGAGGGCTGAGCGGCTCAAGCCCGACGACAGAGGAAATCTTCTTGAGCTCGCTTCACTCTACGAGAAGAGGGGAATGTACGGTGAGGCAATCGAGAGACTGAAGAAGCTGTGGGAGGCATTTCCCGATGATCCGACGATAGCAAATTTTTATGGATACGTTCTTGCTGAGAAGGGCGAAGAGCTCGATTTTGCAGAAAGGCTTCTGAAGAAGGCATTATCCAAGGAGCCGGAAAACGGATATTTTCTCGATAGCCTCGGATGGATTCTTTTCCGGAAGAAGAACTACAGAGAAGCGGCAAAGACGCTTAAGCGAGCAATAGAGAAGGCTGGTGACGATGCAGTGATCTGGGAGCATCTCGGAGACGCCTATTTGAAGCTCGGAGAGCGTACTAAGGCGATCTCCGCATACGATAGATCTTTGAAGGCAAACCCTTCAAACGATAAATTGAAAGAGAAGGTCAAGAGCCTCAAGGGACGTTAGAATCTTGAAGGAATACTTTAGGTATCAGTTACAACTCATTGTAATTATTGCTATAATATCATCATGTGCATCGACGGTAAAACGTGTTGACACCGGTTTGGCAGTGCCTCGTTTAGATTCTTTCCGTCCTTCTATTTCTTCCAATAAGGATATGGTTTTGACGGGGAAGATGAGAATTGCGCTGCCCGAGGCACGCCTGAGGGGGCTTGTGAAGATAAGGTACTCGGGACGGGGGAAGATGAGGATCGACTTCAGACATTCGAATATATTCGGCGCCTATGAAGAGGATATTTCATTGCTCGTGGATGATCCCGAGATCTTGATATTCGACAGAAAGAGGAACGCCTTCTACTCGGGTGATTCGTCACTATCGATGATAGCAAGGGAAAGCGGGATGAATATCGATGCGAGAGACATCCCGATGGTATTGCTCTTGCTATTACCGAGCAGGGATGAACTGAAAGGGTTGAAATACATCGAGAAACGCGGTGGTGCGTGGAAATTGACTGGTTCTTACAGGGGTAGAGAGTTCGAGCTCCGTGGAGAAAGAGAGAACGAGCCGAACTTTATGCGTCAATGTAGTGCGCGTTCCTGCTATAATATAGAGTACGAAGGTTATGAGGATAGGGGAGGATTTGGTTATCCGTCGTACATAAGGCTCGAGAGCGACTCTCGGGCTGTCGTCATCTCCATCGAGATAGCCGGCGTGAGGATAGTGAAAGAGGAGCCGGGGATTTTCCGGAGAGAAGCGATATTCAGACATTTTTGACAGGCAGGTAAGATGCGGAATTGGGTGGAACTTTTAGATACTCGGGGGGTAAAGGAATAGTGGATGAGGAAATAAATAAAGGAGATGATTTGAGACCTGAGCATCGATT
The DNA here is from genome assembly GCA_002085285.1 of Candidatus Latescibacteria bacterium 4484_7. GTDB lineage: Bacteria > Krumholzibacteriota > Krumholzibacteriia > Krumholzibacteriales > Krumholzibacteriaceae > 4484-7. The sequence continues at coordinate 9,398 of NATK01000016.1, read as the reverse complement.
GAACCCCGCTGACGCAAACCTCGGTGAGTTGACGGACGAGGAACTAATGCTGAGGGTTCAAGAGGGAAGCAATCAAGCGTTCGATATCCTCGTGGGTCGGTACAAGGGCAAGTTGTACACGTATATATACCGTCTTCTCGGCAACGAGGATGATGCGGAGGAATTTGCTCAGGAGGCTTTTGTAAAGGCATACATTCATGCAGACAAATACCGAACCGTTGCGAAGTTCTCGACCTGGCTGTACACAATCGCAACAAATCTCGTTCGTAACAAGGTCCGAAACGTTAAGAGAAGACCCAGAATGTTGAGCACATGGTCGGATTTCAGGAGTGAGGACGAGGGAAAGTGGATGGAGATCAGGGACGACTCTAAAAGGCCGGACGATTACACCGAGAGACGGAAGCTGCAGCAACTGATTCAGGAAGCGGTGGAGAAGATACCGGAAAAGTACAGGGCGGCCTTCGTCCTGAGGGAGATCGACGGAATGAGCTACGACGAGATTTCGGCCGTCACAGGGTTGAAACTGGGGACGGTCCGTTCGAGGATAAACAGGGCTAGATCTCATTTCAAAAGATTGATTGCCCCGGTTCTTTCGGCTGATTACAACTTCAAGGAGAGTAAGTGATGAGATGCAAACAAGCGAGGGAGTTCTACTTCAAGAATCGGGATGGTCTCTTGAGTGAGTCCGACAGGATGAAGCTCGAAGAACATCTGAGCCATTGTGACGATTGCGCTTCTTTCGTGAGGGAAATGGACATGTCCCTCGGGTTGCTCGGCGAACTGGAGGAGATGTCGCCTTCGGAGGGCTTCGAGTGGAATGTGAAAAGAAGGATACTTCAGGAAAAGACCAGGATGCTCAGAGAGAGCGAAGCCCTGTCACACGGAGGCTTTGGCTATTTTGCAAAGTTCGCTGTCGCCGGTATAGCCGCCGCCGCAGTGGTGCTCGTCGCTGCATTCATTTTCGTTAAGTCGCCCGATAATGGTATAAGAATAGCTCAGAAGGTCGAAAGGCCTCATGCGGATCAGAGGGTTCAGAGTTACGCTCAACCAGCATATACGAATCGAATGCGTGCTGCTGGTGTTCCTTCAGGCGCTCAGCCGGTCATGGTGTCGAGCGAAGTAGGGGGATACCCCACAACGTACCGCACATCGAGGAGGAGTTATCCATTCGAAACGATTGAGATGTCTTACAACGATTCGCTCCTTTGGGAAAACGCTCTTCTCAAAAAGAAGGTTGAAGATCTGCAGAAGCAGGTGATCTATCTCAGGCGGGTCATAGATGATATCCATAACGAACAAAAATAATTGTTAGGCATGGATTCTCTGCGTGTAAACCAAATTTTCCCCTTGCATACCGATAGGATAAACACCTAATCTGTATGAAGGGGTTGATTATAATGATGAGAAAAGCTGTACCTTTCCTAGTGATTGTCATACTTTTCCTGACAAATTCATGCAGCGAACACGGCACCTTCCCGCCTGCAGGCTCTTACAGTCAGGTTCTGCTTATAACGGAAACAGGCAAGATCGAGGGCTTCACCGAAGATATGGTGAAAGAGCTCGAGCATGTAATCGATTACTACAACAAAAACGAGTTGCAATTCTATGTCAAGGTGATTTCCATCTATGATTTGAACAAGGAGCAGCCGGCCAAGAACATGGTGTTCCTCGGACTTCCGAGGCAGGGGAAATTGGGTGAATACATAAACACTTTCATAGGTCCTGCAGGTGTAAGGAGCGTGCTCGAAGGCAAGCTCAATGTCTTTAAAAAGTTGAATTATCCTATTCCCGGGCAGTTGAGTGTTATCGTTACCGCTTCATCCCCGGAATACCTCGATAAGGTGATCAAGGAACAGGGCGCATTCATCAGGAACCTCATAGAGGAGGCGAATAGGGAGCGGCTTCGTGATTATCTGTTGAAGAAGGAAGACACGTATCAGGAAAAACGTTTGAAGTCAAAGTACGGCTTCACGGTTCGCATGCCGCAGCTCTATCGAGTGAATCAGGAGAGGGAAGATGTTCCTGGTGTTGAAATAGTCAGAATCAAACCTCACAGGGGCCTGACCGTTTCGTGGAAATACTGGGAGAAGAAAGGCGTCTCGCTCGCCGATTCGAACGAGCTTTACAAGGTAAGAGCGGATTTGGCCTGGAAGATGTACGACAAGGATGTAATGAGGAGGGACCTCGTTAAATTCAGTGTAGACCACTTAGGGACTTATGAAGCTGTGAGGATGGATGGATATTGGGAGAACAGCCAGGATGTCTATGGAGGCCCTTTCATTTGTTTCTTCATATACGATGAGTTCAAGTCTCGACTCTGGGTCGTGGACTGCGTAGTCTTTGCTCCGGGCTTCAAGAAACATCCTCTGCTCAGGGAGCTTTTGTCCATCGCCGAGACATTTAGAATCTAAATAATAACAGACCTTTTGCCATATGGCTCATATATTGTTTCCCGGGATTCTTTGAGTTTGAATCATAAGCTTAAACTTGACATGAAACCTAATACTCTGTTAGGTTTTATGTGTATTTTTCGAATGGATAGAATTGCTTTTCCGGGGCTCTCTACATTGAGATAGAGGCACCCCACTTGGGTTCCCAGAACGGCGGAATGCAATGAGTGAGAACATCGATCGAGAGATAGAATTTTTGAGGGAGCGTTTTGAGAATGCTCCGGATTCGCGGCTATTTGCACCGCTTGCAGACGCATACAGAAAAGTTAAAGAGATAGACAAGGCAGTGGAACTTCTCGAAGAAGGAATAGAGAAGCATCCCGACTATGCCAGCGCGCATGTGATTCTTGGAAAGTGTTTCTATGATAAGGGAGCGACGGAGAGAGCCAAAACCGAGTTCGAGAGAGTACTCGAACTCGATCCAGAGAACATGGTAGCCCTGAAGTTTCTCGGTGATATTCTATTGGCCGAAGGGAAGAAGGATGAGGCTGCCGAGTACTACAAGAAACTTCTCGCTATCGATCCTTCGAACGAGGATGTGGGGAAGGCGTTGAAAGATCTCACTGAGGAGTTTAATGTCAAGGAATTGGACGTGGAAGATTCCGAGAGAGTGAGGGACGAGAGACCGCGGCAGCTCGCAACGATGACGTTGGCAGGTATATATGCCGCGCAGGGTTATTACAATAAGGCATTGAAAATCTACAGGGAGATTCTTGAAAAGGAACCGGAGAACAGAGAAGCTCTCGATATGATCGAGAAGCTGCAGTCCATAGTGGATTCCACCAACAAGGAGAGGGAGGAGGCATTCGAAGAAGAGGATGTCCTGACGATATCCCTGGACGATATCTCTGAAGACATGGCGGAGAATTCGGCCGGTGGTGGAGAGCACGGTGAAGCTGCCGAAGTGGCTGAGGGCGAAACGGCCGAGCCGGCTGACGAAGAGCGCTATGACGAAGAAACAGAGGAAGAGAGCGATGAGGATGCAGTGGTTAAAGAAGATAGTATAGGGGCGGAATCACCAGATGAGGCCGGGGAAGCCGAAGAAAATGAGAAAAGGGACACAGAGACTGAGAGTGTGAAAGAGGGAACAGAGGTAAGCGACGAGGGACAAGAAACGAGGAAGGAAAAGGGCCGGAGTGGAAGTGAGGAGATGTCTACGGACGATATCAATCGCTTTCAGGAGTGGATAAAGAAGCTCAAGAACGATGAGTAGCGATTAGGTACAGCAATTCCTGATTCAGATCAAGTTTCAAGAAAGGAAGGTTGCCATTGGCAGATACCAGTGATTTCAGAAACGGCATGATCTTGAAGATCGACGGTAAGCTTTATTCGATAGTCGAGTTCCTCCATGTAAAACCGGGGAAGGGAGGGGCCTTCGTAAGAACGAAGCTGAAACAGATACCGGACGGTTCCGTGATAGATAAAACGTTCAGGGCCGGGGAAAAGGTAGAAGAGGTAAGAATAGTGAGGAGACCGTTTCAGTACCTCTACAACACCGGCGATCTATATTATTTGATGGATCAAGAGACGTACGAGCAGGTTCCAGTAGCAAAGTCGATACTTGAGGATTCACTTCCATATCTTAAGGAGAATATGGTCGTCACGGTATTGATGGACGGTGACAAACCTCTGGCGGTTGAACTTCCCACATTCGTAGAGCTCGCCGTCAGCGAAACGGAACCGGGCGTCAGAGGTGATACGGCTCAGGGAGGTTCGAAGAGTGCGACTCTCGAGACGGGTGCAGTGATTACCGTTCCTCTCTTTATTGAAGTAGGAGATGTCGTAAAGGTCGATACGAGGACGGGTAGATACATAGAGAGGGTATAAGGGATGCTGTATGACACGATCAAGAAGCTCATCGAGATCGTCAAGAGAGAGGATATCGATGAGATAGAGGTGCGGAGATTTTTTACCTCGATCAGGGTGGTGAGGAGGAGGGAGGGGACGCCGAATCTTGAAGCGAGCTCTGTCGATGAGAGTGGTCGGGCAGGGCGGGAGACTATACAGCAAGAAAATGCGGCTGTGCGTGATGAGGCCGAGCAGTCACACTCTCTCAACGAGGGCATCATTGCTGGTGGTTCGCGTTCGAGTGTTGATAGCTCCGCAGTTGATCAATCTGGGCAAAATGCAGCGGATACATCGGACAATATCGTTTCGATCGGGGAGCACAATGCGGGCAAGGGGGTGATCACCGTAAGATCCCCAATGGTAGGCACATTCTACATGGCGAGGAGTCCCGAGTCGGACCCATTCGTCTATGAGGGAAAAGAGGTAAAGGTGGGAGAGGTACTCTGCGTGATAGAGGCAATGAAGCTCATGAACGAGATCGAATCGGAGACGGACGGCATCGTCGAGAAGATCCTAGTCGAGAACGCACAACCCGTCGAATACGGCCAACCGCTTTTTCTTATCAAATCGGCCTAATCTTTGCAAATAAATCAGATTGGATTACAGCAGCTTGCATTTATAAGCTAAACGTAGTTGTTGCAATGTGTTATATGTCTATACGTTATAATGTATGGTAAATAGTTTGCAATTGGAGAGGTTGGTAGCATGAATATAAAGAAGATACTTGAAGAAATGATAACACAGGGAGCTTCGGATCTGCATCTAAAAGCCGGATTGCCGCCGGTGGTCAGGATAGATGGAAAGTTGAGGCATCTAAATTTCGAGCGTCCGACGCCGAAGGACATGGAGGAGATCGCCAACCAGATTCTTACTCCAGCGCAGAAAGAAAGGTTCAAGAGAACCCGCGAAGTCGATTTTGCTTTCGGTGTGAGCGGCCTGGCGAGGTTCAGAGCGAATTTCTATATTCAGCGTAGCTCGGTAGCGATGGTCTTCAGGCATGTTCCGGTAACGATAAAGAGCATAGACGAACTGAATCTGCCTCCTATACTGAAAACGCTCGCGCTGAAGCCGAGAGGTTTGATATTTGTTACGGGTACTGTTGGAAGCGGTAAGTCAACGACATTGGCCGCTATGGTGAACGAGATCAATATTACCGCCAACAAGAACATCATAACGATCGAGGACCCGATCGAATTTCTCCATCACGACGACAAGAGCATCATCAATCAAAGGGAGATAGGAAGCGATACTTCATCGTTCCATGAGGCTCTTCGCCACATACTGAGACAGGACCCGGACGTGATCCTCGTTGGCGAGATAAGAGATGCTCTTACGATGGAGATTGCCCTGATGGCAGCAGACACCGGGCACCTCGTTCTTTCAACGCTTCATACGATCGATGCCACTCAGACGATCAACCGTGTTATCACATTCTTCCCCCCCCACCAACACCAGGAGATAAGGTATCTTCTTTCATCGACGCTTCAGGCAGTCATAGCCCAGAGGTTGATTCCCTTGAAAGAGGGTAAGGGTAGAGTCCCCGCCGTGGAAGTAATGATTGTAACTTCTACAATAAGGGATTATATTATAGACCCTGAGAAGACGAGCCTGATCAAACAGGCGATCAAGGAGGGAGTATCGTCACACGGTATGCAAAGTTTCGATCAATCTTTGATGAAGCTGTATACCGAAGGGTTGATTTCGATGGAGGAAGCACTGAAGAACAGCTCCAATCCTCATGAGTTCGGTTTGAGGCTCAAAGGCATTCAAGCGGCGAGCGATAACACCTGGGAGGGCTTCGAGGAGACGAGAGAGAGCAGCGAGTCTTCATCGGAATTTTGATTTGTTTTAGACTATGTTTGAAAGAATGCTAATCGCTGCCAGGGGAGAGATAGCCCTCAGGATCATTCGTGCCTGCAAGGAGCTCGGCATAAAGACCGTTGCCATACATTCCGAGGCGGATGCGGAATCTCTCCATGTAAAATTGTCCGATGAGGATGTATGCATAGGTCCCGCGCAGCCCGTCGAGAGTTATCTGAATATTCCGAGGATCATATCTGCAGCCGAAATAACCGGTTCCGATGCCATCCATCCAGGCTACGGTTTTCTCTCGGAGAGTGCAGAGTTCGCAGAGATATGCAAATCGTGCAGGCTACAATGGATCGGTCCGGATTCGTCCGTGATGGAGAAGATGAGTGACAAGGCGATGGCGAGAAGTCTCATGCGTGAGGCCGGTATACCGATAGTCCCGGGCAGCGAAGGATCTCTTGAGGACGAAGAGGAGGCCGTCGAGGTGGCCAGAGAGATCGGCTACCCCGTGATGCTCAAGGCGACAGCAGGCGGCGGGGGCAAAGGGATAAGGATCGTGAGGAAAGAAGAAGAATTGAGGCATCTTTTTCACAGTGCCGGTACCGAGGCGGAGCTGTCTTTCGGTAAGAGGGGAATATACTTAGAGAAATATCTTGAGTCTCCAAGGCATATAGAAGTTCAAGTATTCGGTGATCACACAGGCAAGGTTATCAGCCTCGGTGAAAGAGATTGTTCGATACAGAGAAAGCATCAAAAACTAATCGAGGAGTCTCCTTCCCCGGCAATCGACGATGTCAAGCGGAGAGAGGTGCTCGATCTCGCAGTCAAAGGAGCGAGCTATATCAAATACGGCTCTCTCGGAACCATGGAATTCCTCCTCGATAATAATGGCGATTTCTACTTCCTCGAGATGAATACGCGCGTTCAGGTCGAACACCCTGTCACAGAGATGGTGACAGGCTACGATCTGATAAAGGAGCAGATAAGATTGGCGGCGACAGGGACGAGCCCACTATTCGGCAAGGAGATCACCACGAGGGGATGGGCTATGGAATGCAGGATAAACGCCGAAGATCCTTCGAACGGATTCAGACCGGACCCTGGAAAGGTGGTATTCTACCATCCGCCAGGTGGGCCCGGCGTTAGGGTGGATTCGCATCTGTATGCGGGATACGAAGTTCCTCCGTACTATGATTCGTTGATTGCCAAGGTGATCACGTGGGGCGAGGATAGGGAGGAGGCGAGGAAGAGGATGGTGAGGTCTCTCGAGGAGTTCGTCATCGAAGGGATCAAGACGACGATACCGTATCTTCTTTCAATCATGAAAGATCCCGACTTCATGGCTGGCTCCTTCGATACTTCGTTCGTTGAAAGGAAAGGTTATGTTTAATCCGCAGGGGTTGTTATGATCGATTTGCAATTCTATCCGACGATAGAGCAGGTAGATAAGGATTCGCTGCAGGATGCCGTGGTCATAGTCATAGACGTTTTGAGATCTTCCAGCTCTGTGATAGCAGCACTTGAGAACGGAGCGAACAGTGTTATTCCGGTAGCTGAAATAGAGACGGCTTCGAGGCTCGTTGAACCTCAAGACAAATCGAGGAAACTTCTCGCAGGTGAGAGGAGGGGTGAGATGATCGAGGGGTTCGATCTTGGCAATTCCCCACTCGAATTTACCAGGGATGTTGTTTCGGGCAAGACGATAATCCTGACCACTTCGAATGGAACGCGGGGAATCGTCGTCTCATCGAAGGCGAAGAGGGTGCTCGTGGCTGCCTTCAACAATCTGCACGCAGTCGTGGATGAAATAAGACATGAGGAGCAGATCGCTGTCCTGTGTTCTGGTGATGAAGGCAACCTTTCAGCGGAAGATCTCCTATGCGGCGGTATGATCGTCGAGGAACTCGGCGACTCGATCGACAGAAAGTCTCTTAATGATGCGGCGCGGATAGCTTTGGTCCTTTCCGAACGGTACGGATCGAGGCTGGAAGAATTCCTCATGGTGACGGACAGGGGGCGGCAGCTTGTAGAACGTGGATTCAAAAATGATGTAGTTCACTGCTCCAGACTTGATATAACCCGCACAATACCGGAGTTGAAAGACGGCTCAATAGTTGCTTGATCTTTTCTCATATTCTAAATTAGCTTTATATGCGGGTTATTGTACAGGGTTGATTTTGCTTGTATTTAACCTTTCCATCCTGGTTTTTAATTTTATGGTTTTGAGTTGTTCGTCTTGAATTTTATCCCGAGGATTGCCCAATGACAGGTACCAAAGATTCCGACAGGAATATTGCGCTAAGAATCATAGACGCCAATGCCAACAGGTGCGCCGAAGGATTGAGGGTTATCGAAGAGCTGGCTCGCTTTGCAATGGAGAAGAGAACCCTCGTCGAGGAGTTAAAAGAGATCAGGCATGAAGTGCGGCAGAGAGCTGCTGCATTGGGCAGTGAACTTATCGAATCGAGAAACATTTCACGGGATGTAGGGAAGGATTTTTCAACCTCTTCAGAGCTCAGCCGCTCCCGGCTCGGCGATATAGCGGGAGCGAGTTTTTCGAGGGTCGAAGAGGCTCTCCGTGTAATCGAAGAATTCAGCAAATTGATCGACGCAGATGTCTCCGTCCGCTTCAAAGAGCTCAGATTCAGGCTGTACAGACTGGAGAAGGTATTCTTCAACAAGGTACAGTCGACGAGGAAGTTACCCTCCTGTCCTTTCCTCTATGCGGTGCTCGACCGTTCAGTCGTGGGTGCCGCAGATTTGGAGGATACAGCTCAAGCGTTGGTGGAAGGCGGTGTTGGTATGATTCAATACCGCGCAAAGGGAATATCGAGATTGGAGATGGAGAGGGATCTCATCTTGTTACTCAAAAAGGCCCAAGAGAGGGGGGTGCCTGTCATAGTGAACGATTTCCCCGTGATGGCACTCGAGGTTGGGGCGGATGGTTTCGATCGGCGCGATATACCCGTCGAAGACAAAGCCTACTGTGACACCGCAGGGAACGGACAAGCTTCGTAGATACGTCGAGATGTCGACGAAGCCGGTCATCGCAATAGGCGGGATCGACAGGAACAACCTTCCAGATGTCCTATCGACCGGCGTCTGCGCAGTTGCAGCGGTGAGGGCGCTTCTCGAGGGTGATGTAAAGAAAAATTGTGAAGCTTTTATTAATGTTATTGATACGATAAAAAAAATGGGATAAAAATGATATTGTAATCGAAGATTATGTATGGATATTCGGACCTTGGAGTTATAGATGAAGGTAAGCAAGAGAGTTCTAAGGGGAATTTT
>NATK01000001.1 GCA_002085285.1 Candidatus Latescibacteria bacterium 4484_7 | reverse complement strand
CCCCCTCTAGAACCCGAATCTTTATACTCTCATCACCTCCTCTCTAAAGATTCGTTCTATTACGTAGCAAGGGTTTCCTTCCGTTAGAAGAGTTAAAACTTATTTGTCGAGTAAGCCCGGCCCTCCAACGGCGGTGGGGGTCTAACCCCGCTCCGTATAGGAGGTTTGCCCCTAACATTAAGGGACACTCAGACACTCCGCCTTTTCGAGACAGTAAGATTCTACCACAAGAGCAGTCAAATTGTCAAGATGCAAATTCGGATAAGACCGGCAACAGGAATAGGCAAGGTGCCCTCCCTGTTATTAGGAGTTATGATGTATCTTCAGTTCCCTCAAATTCGGATAAGACGATGTGGTTCGAAAACTCTCTTAGGAACAAAAAAACTCGATCGGCGTGCAGGAAGGAAATACCCGGTTCATTTTCCTCATTCACCGGCGATCTTGGAAAAGTCACAGAACAACGAGACCATCTCGAAGAATCGAGCAAGAAAAGACAACCTGTTTTCTCTCACTTTCTCATCCTCGCAATTGACGAGGACCTTGTCGAAGTACTTGTCAATACTATTCTTGAGCCGCTTAATGACTTCGATGATACCCTTCGGTTCATTTTTTTCGTAGATCTCCGCCATCTTCGATGAGAACCTCGATAATTTATTGAAAAGCCTTCTCTCGGCCTCGTCGGTAAAAATCTCCACTGAAATTCCCAGCTTCTCCGTATCGTGCGAAGAGAAAGCCTTGAGCGAGGCAAGGCCCTTATCCCTGCTGTACCCCTCTTTGTAAGGAGCAGGGAGAATATTAACGATCCTCTTTATAGGCAGTACGATCTCCTCCAGGTGGCCTTCTTCACGAATCGACTGCAACTCCTTCACCAGCTCGAGCACCGATACAGGCGTTTCCCACGGAGCCGACAGAGCAGATAGAACGAGGTCGTAGTCATACCCCTCAGACTTGAGCATCACGTTGAACCTCTGGTTGAGAAAATCGAACACAGCGTTCTCGAGCTTGCCGGGATCCATATCCACTCTGGAGCTTTCGATATCATCGAGAACCAGACGGACTGCCTCGCCAACCATTGAACGCAGGGAGATCCGGAGCTCCCTCTCCAGCATGATTCTCAAAACACCGAGTGACTGCCTTCTCAGAGCATAGGGATCCTGTGAACCAGTCGGCTCGAGACCGAGAGCGAAGCACCCGGCGATGGAATCGAGTTTGTCCGCAAGGGCGAGGAGAACGCCGATTATACCCTTAGGCAGGTCATCCTCAGCAAACCTCGGGAGGTAATGCTCAAAAATTGCATCGGCTATCTCTCTATCTTCTCCCGAGACGAGGGCATACTCTCTTCCGATGTATCCCTGAAGCAAAGTGAATTCCTTGCCGTCTTTGACCATTTCACTTGCAAGATCGGCCTTCGCGAGAAGCGCAGCCTTCCTTGTCTTTCCCTCGATATCGCCGCCGCCCACTCCCCACGCTTGCATCATCCAAAGAGCGAGTTTCTCCATTCGCTTCGCCTTTTGCCTCAACGTGCCAAGGCCTTCGAGCCAGACGATCGAATCGAGTTTCTGGGCAAGCTCCTCCAGCGGTTGTGCCGTGTCTTCGTTGAAGTAGAACACAGCATCATCGAGCCTCGCCTGAAGGACCCTCTCGAAGCCTTTCTTTATCCCGGAGATATTCTTCTTCGAGCCGTCGGCGAACGCAACAAACAAGGGAAGCAAACCAAATCCTCTTTTCTGCTCCACGGAGAAATATTTCTGGTGACTCTTCAGTGCAGTCACTATGACCTCTCTCGGAAGCTTCAGGAATTCTTCGTCATAAGAACCTCGAACAACAACAGGGCGTTCCAGCATATTTGCGACAATCCCTACAAGTTCATCATCCTCGACGAGCCGACCTCCAGAGCGGGCAGCCGCCTTCTCTGCCATTCTCTTCACCGATCTTTTTCGCTCTGCGGAATCGAGAATAATTCCGGCCTTCTCGATGATTGCGAAATAATCTTCGGGGCCCTTCACACCAACCATGCTCCTACCGTACGGGTCAAGCTTGGTCTTGCTTCCCGCAACAATATTGCCCATCCTGAAACGGAGACTCTTTCTGCCGAGCATGCACAATACCCATCTGATAGGCCGGGCCCATTTGAGATGAGAGTTGTCCCATTTCATCATCTTGGGAAATTTTATTGAACCTATGAGCTCGGCGAGTTCTTCCTTGAGAAGAGATTGTGTAGGACGCCCCCTCACCTTCTTCGTGACTGCCATATAGTCTCCACGGGGTGTATCTACGATATGCAGAGATTTTACTTCCACACCCTGCGAACGCGCAAATCCTTCAGCCGCCTTGGTAAATTTACCTTCATTATCTATCGCCGCCTTGGCGGGCGGCCCTATGATCTGCTCTTCGACTGTCCTCTGCTTCGAAGCGAGCCCTTCAACGAAAAGAACAAGCCTTCTAGGGGTGCCAAAGGTGTGCAACTCATCGTAATCGATACGATGCGATTCGAAAAACTTCCTGAACGTTTCCCTCAGTTGATCGATGGCCAAATCGACATATCTGCTGGGCAGATCCTCAGAGCCTATCTCAAGGACGAAATCTTCTCTCAAGACCTTCTCCCCCTCTTTTTTGTCTCCAGAAGCGGAAAGCCCAGAGCCTCTCTACGGTCGATGTAGCGTGCAGCAATACCCCTCGCCAGGTCCCTTATTTTCGCTATGTAGCTCGTTCGTTCCGATACACTAATTGCGCCCCTCGCATCGAGCACGTTGAACAAATGCGAGCACTTTAGAACATAATCATAAGCCGGCATAACGAGACCCGCTTCGAGCAGGCGCTTCGATTCGACACGGAACTTCTCGAACATCTCGAAATAAAAATCTGCATCTACGGCTTCGAAATGGAATGCGCTGAAATCCCTTTCTGCATCCTTGAAGAGCTCTCCCCAGCTCACGCCTCCACCCCACTCGATCTCCATGATATCATCTACGCCCTGCAGATACATACAGATCCTCTCCAATCCGTACGTGATCTCGGTGGATATCGGTTCGAGCTCGACACCACCGGCCTGCTGGAAATAGGTAAACTGAGTAACCTCCATTCCGTCGAGCCAAACCTCCCAACCGAGACCCGCGGCCCCCAGTGTCGGAGATTCCCAATCATCCTCGACTAATCTTATGTCGTGTTCCTCGGGCACGATACCCAGGGCTTCAAGGCTCTCGATATAGAGAGGCACCACATCCTCCGGCGAAGGTTTTAGAATCACTTGAAATTGATTGAACTGCTGAACCCTGTTCGGATTCTCTCCATAACGTCCATCCTTCGGCCTCTTGGACGGTTCTATATAAGCAGCCTTCCACGGCTCAGGTCCGAGGACCCTGAGGAAGGTAGCGGGGTTCATCGTACCGGCTCCAACCTCCGAGTTATACGGGGTCAGAATCAAACATTCCCTTTCAGCCCAGAACATCTCCAGCGTCGAGACTACATCCTGAAACGTCAAATTCAGCTCACCCCCCCAAGCATCTTCAACGATCCCGGAAGGCGGTATCTCTCCATATGCCTTTGAAAGACCCTGTGCAGCATTCTTCCTATCTCTTTTCTCTCAGGCTCGCCGATCGTCATGGTTCGGATTGTTTCGAATGCCTTTGAATCAATGCTTCCGCTTTCCATTCTTCTCAGCACCTCGAAAGAGTCCTCTTTCAAAGGAAACGCGGATTTCCCCGCACACTTCTCGCAAAGAAAGGCGGCCACAGACGACTCGACGAAAACATTCCCCTTCAATTCGACCCCGCACCTCGCACAGTAGGACGAAGACGGATACAATCCATAATTCCTGAGAAAACCTATTTCGAACGCAAAAAACATCGCCCACGGTTCCCTTGCAAATGCCAAATTCCTGATAAATCCTTTTAACAAATCGAAATTCTCTTCGTCCTCGCCACCCTCTTCGGTCAATCTGTCTATGATCTCGAGGCCCGCTTGAAGTATGCAGAGAGCTTCGAAATTCGCATCCTCCGTGAAAACGCCATCCCTGCAGTCTACCTCCTTGAGAAGCTGCAACTTCCTCGTGTCCTTCAGGTAATAGACGAATTCGCCTATAGTGCCCAACCGCAAGCATGCACCGGGAAAGCCTTTCCTCCGTGCTCCCTTTGCAATCAGCCTTATCTTTCCCCTTCTCCTCGTAAAGAGAGAAACGATCATGCTCGTCTCAAGGAAATCGTATGTCCTCAGAACAACACCTTCGTCTTTTACGATTTCACTCAATTTACCACCATGGGAAACCCGAGCTCACTTAAAGAGGGTTCCTCAACGACAAGCGCTCCCACGCAACCTCACCTACATGCCGCACCGCTGTGACCGCTCGAGCATGACAATGTATTAGAATGAAGCGTCAAAGCCTGTCAGTCAAGGAATTATTGGCGGCGTTCATCCGTGATCCCGCCTCTCTCGCCCTCCTTGAAGCGTACTGCATCGGTCATCTGCCTCAATAGAGGAAGAACCGCCCCCCCTGAGATGACCATCTTCAATGCATCCTCCATGGAACAATGCATTGGAGTGACCTCATCCTCTGGCACCATCAGAAAGAAACCGGACGTTGGATTCGGCGTCGTAGGAAGAAAGATGTTTACAAATCTCCTCTTCCTGTCCCTCGCGTCCTTGAAATCCCAGTAAGAGGTTACGAATCCTATGGCATAGACTCCATGCCTCGGATACTCAATCAAAACTGCCTCTTTGAAAACCGTTCTCTCCTGCCCTAAAAACACCTCGCTGATCTGCTTGATCGCAGTATACATCCTGCTGATCATTGGGATACGGGCTATCAGATTTTCCAACCAACCTATTATCCTCTTCCCAATGAGATTCCCTGCGAATATACCGACCAGGAATATGATCAGAATGACGCCTACGAATCCAAGACCCGGAAAGTCGATGATCGGATAACGAACGACGAGAGGCTTCATGATGTTGTCTATGTAGACAAAAAACTTATATAGTATATACAGAGTCAGCACGGTGGGAAGGAGTATCACCAATCCTGTTAAGAATGTCTTGCGAAGCCAGTTCATCTATTTTTTCTCCTTAGAAGGTATTCTTATGATCACCTCTGTGATCCTCTGCCCCTGCAACTTCCTTATCTTGAAAAGGATTCCCTCGTACTCTATCTCTTCCCCCTCTTCGGGAACCTTCTGAAGAATATCGTATATATACCCGCCGAGCGTATCGACGTCTTCCGATGAAAAAGATATGCCCGTTTCCTCGCTCAACTCATCGAGGTTGATCCTGCCTTCGACGAGGTACTCCTCGGGTGAAAGCCTTCTTATGAGCGGTTTCTCCTGGTCATATTCGTCCCTTATTTCTCCTACTATTTCCTCGAGGATATCCTCGAGAGTAACGATCCCGCTTGTTCCGCCGTACTCGTCGACTACGATCGCAATATGTTTCTTCTCATGTTGGAATTCCCTCAAAAGGTCGTCTATCTTTTTGCTCTCAGGTACGAAATGAGCCTCCCTTAGAAACTTCTCTATCGATGTATTTTCGAATTCCTCCGGCTCGATCTTCAACAGGTCCTTAGCATATAGTACACCAGCGATATTGTCGATACTTCCTTCGTAAACAGGTATTCTCGAGTGTCCGACCTGCGAAATCCTGATCCTCGCCTCCTCGCACGAAGTGCTCACGTCCAGGGCAAAAACATCTATCCTGGGGACCATTACCTCGCGCACCTTTTTGTCACCGAACTCGACTATGCTGTGCATGAGCCTGCTTCCGTTTTCCTCTATGAACCCATTGCCTGCTTCTTCGAGCTCAGAGAAGAGAAAGAACGATGAAGAAACCTCCCTCGTCAAATCAGGGAACACGATAGAAACGAACTTTACCGTTGCTGCAGTCAGAGGCTTGAAGAAGAAGTAGAAAGGCATCAGCAGAAAAGAAGACCAGAAGGCAAAAGAATTCGGTCTTCGGCTCGATAAGCCGAAAGCTACGATGGACACCACAGATATAGAAAAAACGGTGAGAAGAAAGGTCCAGAGAATATCGGTGCTTAACAGGCTTGAGACGGCCAATCCCCGACCGACGATCAACCTCATATAGAGTACAGGGAACATAAAGAGCACTATCGATTCCAGAAAAACGATCGAAAGGGCTAAATCGAGTCTTCTTCGATGCATGAATCTCGGAATGCTGTTCCTCAACTTGTCGCGGGGAAAGAGTTTGTCCTCTTGCTTTTTCGAAATAATGAGGAACGAGACAAGTCCGCCTGAAAGAAGGAATTGGACTATGAGCAAAACCACTATTCCAATGATCACATCACTGTCCGATAACATAAACAAGGCTGCCTGCTGATGAAAAAGCCCAATCAACCGAAGAGGACGGCCATTTCTTCTTTCTTCAGTATTGGGCTAAGCAACCTTTTTTCCACCTCCTCCATTTTCCTTGCCTGGATTTCATCCCTATGACCATACCCTTGTAGATGACATAGTCCATGAACTATTATCCTCAAAAGATAAGCCTTTCTCGATATCCCGAGCCTGTCTGCACTCCTCGCAATCTTTCCATAGTATATGTAGATTTCACCAAGGGTTTGTCCATCGCGTTGGTAGTCGAGGTCGTCGTCGCTCTCGGAGTAATCGAAAGTCAATATCTCGGCAGCTCCCCTTCTACCCTTGTATTCTTTATTCAGATAGGTCATTCTTCTTTTCCCGACAAGGTTCAACTCGATTACCCCATCCCGAGGCGCCATAGAAGAAGCCACATCTTTGACCTTCGAAACAATACTCTCCAGATCCGGCTTCCCCCCTACATTCTGTGCAAAATTCATTACTATTTTCATGCCAGCTCGACCATCATGATAAAATCTTCAGTCACTCCCTGACGCCCGCGATCAATCATTTAGCGATCTGTTCCTTTCAATATCTGCCTTTTTCTGTTGCGGTTTCAAGCCGTTGGCATTTTTCAAATCCTGCCCCTTGCCCACCTGTCCTCTCTGCTCCTTGACCCCACCTTCTTCCTCCTGCGAGGGATACGGTATCCTCGGATGAAAGATTCCCGTGAGAATCTTTATGAACTTCTCTCTTATCACAGCGATATCGTTGAGGGTAAGACCGCTCTCGTCGAGCTCCCCATCGTTCATCCGGGACTCTATGATCTTCGTGACGACCGCTCTGATCCTCGGCGCCGTAGGTTCCTTCAACGACCTTACGGCCGCCTCTGTAGAATCGGCGAGCATTATGAGCGCCGTTTCCTTGGAGTGAGGACGAGGGCCTGGATATCTGAAGTCGTCTATGTTGACGCTGTCGTGCGAATCGTATTCGAGAGCCTTCTGATAAAAATACGCCATCACCGTCGTGCCGTGATGTTCCCTTATCGCGTCTATGACAACCTCCGGGAGCTTCTCCTTCTTGGCAAGCTCTACACCCTCTTTGACGTGTGAGACGAGTATCAATGCACTCATAGATGGGCTGAGCTTCTCGTGCTTGTTCGCATTGTCACCCTTGTTCTCGAAGAAGTATTCGGGCTTCGACAACTTGCCTATGTCATGATAGTACGCACCGACCCTCGCCAAAAGGCTGTTCGCTCCTACATCCTCCGCGACGGCTTCGACCATGTTTCCCACCATGATCGAATGGTGATAGGTCCCTGGAGCCTCGAGGATCAGTCGCTTGAGCAAGGGCCTATTTAGGTCACTCAACTCCATCAGGGTGAAATCGGTCGTCACATCGAACAGTGATTCGAATATTGGAAGAAGAAACATCACGAGAATTGTGCATACAAATGCATTGATTATACCCCAGAGCGAATTGACGAGAAACGTACCGAATGATAATCCCGCGCCGATCTTGAAGCTGAAGATGCCTATGATATAGGCGATAGAAACATATAGAAAGATCTTGTAGAAATTCTTTCTCTCACGAAGCTGTTTTATGCTTATTATGGCTGCAGAGCCCGCCAGCATCGATACAAATGTAACATGAGAGGGCAAATTGGTGTGGGTTATGACCATGAACGAAGAGAAGATCGTCACGAATATGGCGGTCTGTACTCCGAAGAATGCAGTTGAAACGAGTGATACAAAGGCTACTGGTATTAGATAAGGGCTGAACCTGCCGATATTAAAAACGACTGCAAATATCACCAGATAAAAGAGCTCGACTATAAATAAAAGCGTCAGCTGCTTCGTGCTCCCCAATATCTTCGGTTCAAATTTCACAATAGCAAGACCAAGGAGCGATATGAGAAGGAATATCCTGAGCCCCTTCCCGAAGAATAACCAGAACTTCTTGCCCCTCGATGTGGCCAGCTCCATCTCGAGCTTTTTCTTCTCCAGGGCTTGAAGAATCTCCACCTGACTGCGGGAAACCTTATCGTGTTTTGCTACAATCCGCTGGTTCTTGGAAACCTTGAATACCGTCTGCACGTTCTTTACCGCTTCGTCTCTTCTTCGCTTCGTTTCATTCGAATCGAATATGAGGTTGGGAACGAGATACGATCGAACGATGCTGTAAAAGAGTCTGATCGCCCCCTCGTTACTACCGAAGAGCTTCCTGGCTTTATCGAGGATTATCCCTTCGAGTTGATCCTGTTCTATGATGTTGGCCGTTGGGAAAAGCTTTTCTTTGTCCTCCGCGATCGTGACTATCGTTGGATAGTCCCTTCTTCTCAAGGGCGTGCCATCGTTTACTATCCCCTTCTTGAGAAGCGAAGAGATCAGGTGCGTACCTTCGACCAGTATCTTTTTCCTCGTTCTGTCATCAAGAAGCAATTTGACATCTTCGTCCTGCAGCCCGGGGGATATCTCCTTTATTCTCGCTGCCTTTTCATCGGCAGTAAGGGTATCGATTCGTGCTATGGCTGCCACCCTGTGCAGAAAATCTTTCAGATCCTTCGGAAGCTGTTTCTCTGCAGTCAGGTTTCTCCTGTATATCGGAGAAATGTTAACAGCGGCCTTTGCCCTGTTGAGCTCTATCTCTTGTTCATCAAGCGGCACAAGGAAGGTGAAGGGCGCTATTACGTCGGAATCGGCGATATCACCCTCCTTGTACTTGATCTCTTTCATCCTTTGAGTCGGAGGAAAAAGTATCAGCGAAAGGGCGATAAAGACGAGTGTGTATATCGCCACCAGCCTGTTCTTTTTCAAAAGCGAATCCAATAAGAGCTTGAATGAGGCAGCATATCTCAAGTGGGGCGATTCACCTTTCTCCTTGTCGTTGGAAATTCTATCACCCATCTTTGTCCTCCGTGCTATGCGCATCCTCAATGGGATTATCGTCTAAAGGCTTCGAAGCTTCAGTCGATTCTTCGTTCGTGGCCGCGGTCTGTGAAGAGGTGCCCTTCCTGCTGAATGCACTGATAATCCTTCGCACAAGCCTATGTCTCACAACATCTTCTTCTCCGAATCTCACGAATTTTATCCCCTCGAGGCCTGATAGTATATCGATTACCGCTACCAACCCGGATTTCGAAGGATCGACAAGATCGATCTGAGTGATGTCCCCGGTGACTATCGCCTTGGAATTCGTGCCTAGCCTTGTCAAAAACATCTTCATCTGCATCACGGTACTGTTCTGTGCCTCGTCGAGTATTGCAAAGGAATTGTTCAAAGTCCGCCCCCTCATATATGCAAGCGGCGCTATTTCCAGCGTCCCGGCGTCTATCATTCTCTGAGCCCTGTCCATTCCAACCATCTCCCTCAATGCGTCGAAGATCGGCCTCAGATAAGGATCGATCTTCTCCTGCAGATCCCCGGGTAGAAAACCAAGGTTCTCCCCTGCCTCCACGACGGGCCTCGAGACGAATATCCTCTCGATCTCCCTCCTCTTCAGCGCTGCCAGAGCAGAGGCAATGGCGAGAAATGTCTTGCCTGTACCGGCCGGACCTATGGCAAAGACGACATCGTTTTTTGTGATCGACTCGATATACTCCTTTTGCCTCGGACTCCTTGGAACGATTCTCTTTCTATGGCTGGTAGAGTAGAATACGACCGTTTCCTCCAGCTCTTCGATTCTATCGTCTCCCCCGGCGCCGTGCTTTATTATCGTCAGGATATCGCCTTCGGTAACAGTATGTCCCTCTCCCGCAATCTCGATCAATCTTCCCATAACCTTTGCAAGCTCTTCTGAATGCCGGGACGAATCCGCGACGATGATATCATTGCCCCTGACAACGATCTTTTCCTTGAAATACTCCTCGAGTATCCTCAGGTTTCGATCTCCTATGCCGAGCAGTTTCACCTGATCGATTCCCTCCATCGACAGAATTCTTTTCTTGTTCGTCTTCCTTTTCAACTGAACCCCTTTTACGACAAAACTCCTGGCTCAATACTGTACAAGCCAAGAGTTTTATGTCAATCACCTCTAAGGTTGAAGATTATTCGCTGGGTTCCTGCCTGGGGATCACCAGCTCCTGGTTCGGGAAGATGAGATCCGGATCCTTGATCTTGTTCTTGTTGGCTTCGTATAGAACAGGCCATTTCTTGTAATCGTCGTAAACCTCCCAGTAGCCTGCTATCTTGGCAAGCCATTCATCCTGCTCTACAACATGTTTTCTTGGCCAGTCT
This sequence comes from Candidatus Latescibacteria bacterium 4484_7, assembly GCA_002085285.1. Classification (GTDB taxonomy): domain Bacteria; phylum Krumholzibacteriota; class Krumholzibacteriia; order Krumholzibacteriales; family Krumholzibacteriaceae; genus 4484-7. The sequence continues at coordinate 17,451 of NATK01000001.1, read as the reverse complement.
CTCGGGATCTTTATCTCCCAACCAGCAAGGACCCAATCGGGATCTTCAATGAGTTCCTTGTTGCCGCGCCAGAGCCGAGGCCACTTCAACGGATCGTTGTATATCTCTTCATAGGAAGCGACCTTCCATAGAGATTCACCGTATTTCATGACCCAGGTTTTGGGTAGTGAAGCAAGCATCTGCAATTCCTTGGTCAGCTCATCGACACTTGTCGTAAGCGAAGAATACTGTCTTTCCGCATCTCTCAATTCTTCGGTGAGCTTCGTGATCTTCTCTTTGTTCACCTTGAGATTTTCTTGAGCAGCCTTTTCTTTCCCCTGGAGGCGGATCAGCTCCTGCGCAAGGGCTTCACAATAAGCCTCTCTGTCCTTCTTGGACAACTTCTGATATTCTTCGTCCTCGTAGTATTCACCCTTAGTAATATCGATCGCTCTCGGCTGGTACCTGCTGCAACCGGCTCCAAGAGAGAAAACAATCAGAATCGCAATCAAAAAAAGGACATTGGGCTTCTTAATCATGTCTCATAACTCCTTGTGTATTTACCTCTTAATCCCTTCCACTCCCTTTTTTCAACTCGTAGACCTTCTTCTTGAGTTCTGCCGGCTTGTCCTTGATGCTTTCGATATCCTTGTTCTTCTCAGCCAATCTCCTCTCCAGGTCAACCACTCTCCTGGCCGCTTCAGCGGCCTCCTTCTCATAAGTCTCAGCATCGAGTCGAGTCTCGTCAAGGGTAACGAGGCTTGTCTCACAGGGTGGAACCTCTCCACATCCCGATACAAGTCCTGTAACCGGCATTAAGAACAGGAGAATCAGCAACCCTGCAACTGATGACTTCATGATCGGCACTCCTCCTTGGAATATTCACTAATCCTCACAAGTTATTATCTACCTTAATAATCATACATAAGCATGTCAAGCAAAAAGCCCATATCAAACAATGCAAAAGATGTGCCTATACGTTACCTATTGTTTCTTATTATTTCTTCTGTTGTCTCTTATTACCTTGATATGAAGTTCCTGCAGCAATTCCTCCTCAACCTCTGACGGGGCACCTTCCATCAGTGAAGCGGCGCTTTGAGTCTTTGGAAAAGCGATGTAATCTCGGATCGTCTCTCCTCCGTCCATTATCATGGCCAATCTGTCCAGACCTATTGCTATGCCGCCATGAGGAGGGGCACCGTACTGAAATGCCTCGAGTAGAAACCCGAACTTTCGGTTTGCCTCCCCGCTGTCGATACCTATCACCTTGAATAGCCTCTCCTGTAGCTGCCTGTTGTGGACCCTCAAGCTTCCAGAGCCGAGCTCGGTGCCGTTGCAGACAAGATCGTAAAGGTGGCCGCGGACCTTGCCAGGGTCGGAATCTATGAACCCCATGTCTTCTTCGAGAGGCATTGAAAAGATATGGTGGGCCGGTTCCCAACCTCCATCCTCAGAGGGCAGAAACAGCGGGAATCGATTCACCCAGGCGAACCGAAACTCCTTCCTGCTCGAAACAGCCTCGAGCATTGAGCCGAGACGGAGTCTCAAAGCACCGAGGGACTTCGACACCATCGACTCATCGCCGCCGACCATGAAGACGATCCCGTCTTTCTCGACGGAAAAACGGGACAGCAGGATCTTGACATCCTCTTCCGACAAAAACTTTTCCAGAGGAGAAGATATCTTGCCGTCGGAAACCTTTACATAAGAAAGCCCCCCGGCACCGTTTTCTCTGGCGATCCTTTCCAGCTCGCCGATGTGTTTCCTCGAAAATCCTTCGGACGAAGGGAATGCCACTCCCCGCACCACTCCGCCACTCGATACAATCGAACTGAACACCTTGAAACCGGACTTCTCGAAGATGTCGCTGCAGTTTGTTATCTCAAGGTCGAACCGCAAATCGGGCTTGTCAGAGCCGTACTTCGACATCGCCTCGCTGTAATCGAGTCTTGCAAAGGGAACCTCCAGCTCGATACCGAGGAGACTGGAAAATAGCTCCTTCATCAATCCTTCTACCAGTGAGTATATGTCTTCCTCGTCTATGAAACTCATCTCTATGTCGATCTGGGTATGCTCGGGTTGTCTGTCGGCCCGCAGGTCTTCGTCCCTCAGGCACCTTGCGAGTTGAAAATACCTGTCCACCCCAGCAACCATCAATATCTGTTTGTAAAGCTGCGGGCTCTGAGGCAGTGCAAAGAACTTTCCCGGCTGAAGTCTGCTCGGCACAAGATAGTCCCTCGCCCCTTCTGGTGTACGCTTGACCAGCATCGGAGTCTCGACCTCTATAAATCCCCTCTTGGAGAGGAAATGTCTCACGCCCTGTGAAAGCCCGTGCCTGAACTCGAGATTTCTCTGCAGAGTTTCTCTTCTAAGATCGAGATAACGGTATTTGAGCCGAAGATCTTCGTTTGCCCTTATCTCATCCGCCACCTGAAACGGAGGAACATCGCTGCGGTTGAGCACAATCAAGTTTTCCGCCACGATCTCCACCTCGCCTGTCGCCATATCGGCATTGATCATATCGGCAGGCCTCTCCCGGACCACACCGGCACACGCAACTACATCCTCCGCCCTCAGAGATGTGAAAAGCTCGTGCAGCTTCCCGTTATCACGCTCCGCCACGAGCTGAACGAGACCGGTCTTGTCCCATAGATCGAGAAAGCTCAGAAAACCGAGCTCTCTGACCTTTTTGACCCATCCCGCGATCACCACTCTTTCACCGATGAGATTCTTGTTCAACTCGCCACAGTGATGAGTCCTTTTCCATTCTCTTCCTATGTGATAGATGATTCCGTCATTTCCCATATCTACTACGCAACTCCTTTGCCGCTTCATCCAGAGGGACCGAAACCTGCTCTGTCGAATCCATGTCCTTGATCACAGCCTCGCCTCTTTCCATTTCCTCTCTTCCGAGGATTATTGAGAACTTCGAGCCAGTATCCGAGGCCGATCTGAGCTGTTTCTTGAGACTGCGCCCAGTCAGGTCGAGCTGAACAACGAGCCCCGAGCTCCTCAACTCCTTTGCCAGAAGCATCGCTCTCGATGTCACCGCCGGATCGATAAGAACGAAGTAGACATCGAGCCTTCTATCACTCCCCCTCGCCGGGGAATCTTGAGGCAGGGTTTCGATAATCCTCTCCAATCCGGCTGAAAAACCGACGGCCGGTGTACCTGGACCCCCACAGTCTTCGGCAAGCCCGTCGTACCTTCCACCGCCGCATATGGCGCTCTGGGCACCGATACCTGCATGATGAATCTCGAAGGCAGTCCTCGTGTAATAGTCGAGGCCTCGTACGAGAAGCGGATCTTCGATGAATTCTATGCCAAGTTCCCGTAAAATACCCTTCAGCGTATTGAAATGCTCCTTGCAGTCGCTACAGAGGTAATCGGTGATCACCGGGAGCTTCTTCTTCACCTCGGTGCACACCTTGCAGTCGAAGACCCTCAGCGGACTGACCTTTGTTCTGACCTTGCAGTTGTCACATAGTTCATCCTCGTGTTCGAGCAGACTATCCGTGAGAATCTGCTTGAAACGAGGCCTGCACACAGGGCACCCTACGCTGTTGAGGTGAAGCTCGAGGTCGGTGAACCCAAGCCCTTTCAGCATGGTCATGCACATATCTATGATCTCTGCATCGACGGCCGGATTGGCCGATCCTATCGCTTCGGCTCCAAGCTGATGGAATTGACGGTAGCGTCCTGCCTGAGGTCTGTCGTATCTGAACATCGGACCGACGTAGAACAGCCTCGAAAGCCCAGCAGTCCTGGAAAGTCCGTTCTCGATATAGGCTCTCATCACTGGAGCCGTGTTTTCAGGCCTCAGGGTGAGGCTTCGACCCTTTTTATCAGCGAAGGTATACATCTCCTTCGTAACGATATCGGTGCCCTCGCCGACAGCCCTCGTAAAGAGCTCGGTCTGCTCGAATATCGGGGTCCTGATCTCGCTGTAGCCGTAGCTCGAAAGTACATCGACCAGCAAATCTTCCACCCTTCGCCAGAGCTCCATCTTCTCGCCAAAAAGATCGTTCGTTCCTCTTGGTCTTTTGAACTTCATATCATCTCCATGTCGATAGGGTCCCTCTCAGCCCTCGGATTAATGCCATGAGTCAAATCCTGTCGAGCACTCTCCCAATTCGTTCCCCGAACCCGAAATATATCGCAGAGCCTACGAGAACACCTATCAGGTCAGCCATTATGTCATATACACTCGAGTCTCTGCCCGGGATATATCTCTGGTAATATTCGTCGAGTGCTGCCAGAGCAAACCCAGTCATTAGAACAAGCAATACGAAGAACGACTTCCTGACCTTTCTGTCATGGCTCAAGCCCCTGTAGTACAGCAAGGCGAACACCATATACTCTATGAAGTGCACAACCTTGTCGGAACCCGAAGGCAGCTTGAGCTTTTCACCGCTGATGTTGGGAATCGATGACAATCCGAAGATCAGCAGTATCCAGAAGATCAACGGAATCCATTGCTTGATATTAACCTTCAACCTATTCATATTACATTCATCCAAGACGTAGTAATTAAAGAAAATATCATTTTACCAATATAGCCTCTCACAACATGCCGGTCAAATGTTTCGCCCCCGGGGGCTACTCTTCTCTCTTCCCTGTAGCCGTGATCGATCTAACCTACTGATTCGCATCCCTGTGATGCATCGCAATCGCCTTGATCGATGTGATGTCCGCTACTCTCGGAGCGATGAAATCCGCTACCCCTATAGATTCGAGTTGATCCCGCAACTCGGGAGAAATTCTCGAAGAGATCGCGAGAAGCGCCTTTATCATCCTCGCAGTTCTCTTATTGTCGTCTTTGCCGTCAGAAGTAAGCACGAGCTCGATCACCGGGTCTCCTTCAACGAGCACTTCGAGCCGATCTACGTCTATAAGCCCATGCGACTTCATATAATCGAACCTCACATCGGAGATACAACCGAAATCGTAACCTCCGTAAAGCAATCCAAATACCACCTTTTCTACGCCCCTATCATACCGATCTGCATAATCGATTATATACTCAGCGTCCATTGCAATACTGCTCCGCAGCAAGGCATCGAGCGCCGATATCGAACCCGACGGCGATATCCCGGAATTTACAAAGATCCTTGATCCTTTCGCCGTCCGTCCTTTCCCTTTTCTTGCAATAACGATCCCCCTAGAGTATTTCCTCGCATCCTTCTGTGTGACGATGAGAGAACAGTTCATCGAGTGGTCGAGTAAAAAAGGCGCGGCCTGCTTAGTGGTCATAAGATAAAAATTGCACCCCCGGGGCGCGGAATCCGGATCGAAGTACACCCACCTAATGTCAGGTCCGCCGTTCGAGATTATGAACTCGGACAGGAGATTGAATCTGCTCCATACTGTCACCGAATCGAATGCACAAACACCGATGCTTAAAGGTGTGTGGGCAATATCCTCTTCCTTGATAAATATCGCCCCCAGCGCAAGAAGAATGATGACGGAGAATACTAAGAGAGTGGCCCATCTCCCGATATAGCTGGAGAGCATGCTGTAGTCCATCCTCTTGATAACACCCTTCTTCATTTCTTCTCGTCGCTCCCCGTTTTCTTCAAAATCTTAATATCGAATTCATCCGTATCGAGCCAATACTTATCTATCCCCTGGGGCACAATTACCTGCGGACGTATCTTGTATTCTCCGGGTTTCCTCGACGCGATATTTATGATTATCGAAACGTCATCCTTCGCGATGTTTCTAATCACATCTTCCGGCCCTTCTATAATCAAAGATACCGTCTTTGGAGAATATTCAACCTCGGCCGACTCGTCGTCCTGGAGAAGCGTGGGAGGCAGATTTGCCAGTGTCCTCACAACCTTTTTGCTTATGTCCATTTCCACGAGAATCCTGTCGGGTTGCACTACGACACCCTTTTCAGGAACGTGCACCATGACTTCTTGAGAAAACTTCTTCTTTTTTCCCCTGATCTCTATCTCCTCTGTATTCACGAGGTTGATCGCATTTACCCGGCTCGAAGGACCGGTTAGTTTTACCTTGTCAGGCACTATCACAGGCTTGCCGATTATGACGTCATCGGGGATCTTTCCCTTGAACGCGATCTTTACCGGCACACTCTTCGTTATCACATTTTCAAACTCTATGGAAAGCATGCGCGGAGATTCGATTGTAACGTTCCTTATGTCCACTTTGTTCGGCAGGGTAAGGATAGCCGGCGAAAGAGGAATGTTCAATCTCCCCGCCTTTGCATCGGAACAATCCACCACAGCTTTTAGCTTGTTAAAGAATCTCAATTTCAAGAGCTCGCTCCTCGAACCTTTTATCGACACCTCTACATACTGGGGCAGTTCGCTTACGATGGCCAGATTTTCTGGGACGTTTCTCACCCCGAGAGGAGCCTTAACCATTTGGGTTTCCACCTGTTGTGCCGTAACATAAAGCCACAGCATAAAGGCGAATATCAGAGAAATAATCTTGAGACTCAAATTCTCTGTTATCGGACGGGTGATCTTTGCATAGTTCACCGTAAAACTCCTGTCAAACAGACTCTTTATCTATAGACCTTCAGCTTCTGTCCCGGCCTTATCTTACCCGTTTTCTTCAACCCGTTTAGATCCATGAGAACCTGCAACCTCATTTTGTATCTCCTTGCGATCTTCCAGAGCGTTTCACCTTTCGATACTACATGAACGGTGATCCTTTTCCGATCGGCTTTGTCCCCCTGCTCAGTCATATCATCTACAGAACCACCCTTGCGCAGGTAAGAGACTACACCCGCAGCTATCGCCGAAGCGAGGCCCTTGAGCGTGGTCGTTTTTCTAATCATCTTTTCATCTCTGCGGTTAGAAAGAAAAGCCGCCTCGACGAGAACCGAAGGGACGGCGACAGAGCGAAGCACGACGAAATTGGCCTGCTTGATCGAGCGGAACGGCAGCACACGACTCCTCTTCAGCGACGAAGCTATCTCCGCCGCCAGCAAAGAGCTCTTGTACATGCTGTTCGAACGACTCAGATCGTATATGATCTCCTTGATATCATCGTTGAACTTCGTGCCCTCGTCACCCATCTCGAGGAAGAGGTTCTCTTTCTCCGCCACAGCTTGAGCATTCTTGTCAGTAGCTCCTTTGAGTGAAAGGTAATAAACCTCCGACCCCCTCGCTCTTTTATTGTAATGCGAATTCATATGGAGACTGATGAAACAGTCGCCGCCATAAGACCTCGCTATGTCAATTCTCCTCTGAAGGCTTACGTTGTAGTCTCCCTTCCTCGTCAGAACCGCCCGAAATCCTCTGTACTTGTCGATCTTATCGGCGACCAAATGTGCAAGCCTGAGCACTACGTCCTTCTCTCTAAGCCCGTTGCGTGAGATGGCTCCCGGATCGCTTCCGCCATGTCCCGGATCTATGATCACGATATAATCTCCGCTACGAGCTACGGCACTTGCCTTTTTCTTTGCATCCTGTACCTCGGCACTACTCAAAACCTTTTCTACATCGATGACTATCCTGTGGGGTCTTCCCTTGTACGGTTTCAGAGCAAAATCCCTGAACTCCACCGGCTTCTTCAAATCGAGAACGATCTGAGCCCCAGAACGGAGCCTGTTGATTCTGATTCGCTCGATCACGCCGTCGTTCACCACCAACCCTTTCACACCTCTGGCAAACCGGCCGCCCGGAATGTTTATCGCTATCTTGGGAGGGTTGCTGTAAGTCTTTATCGAATATCTCGATTCACTGCTCATGTCACAGACGACACGAGTGTGGTCGGGTGCCGTCCAGAATCTTATCCTCTTGACGAGATTCCTCCTCGTAGCCGGTGCGGCCACAGAGGTTACCGGAATCGAAAGAGCGGCAACAACCGTACCAACGCAGAGAATCGCCCTACAGTGTCTTTTCGACCAGAGCATCCAATCCCTTGCCATCGAAACAATTCCCACAACTCGAACTAACGCCCAATTCACCGCATCCAGTGTATTAACAAAGACATATTGTTACAAGTAAAATATTGGGATTGCGCCCGCCTCGACAGACAGGTTGATCTCTGCATGAATTAATGCTTGATTAAGAATGCGTCTGGCGTATTCGAAAGACGGGATCAATCGTAATAGACACCTGCAGGAATAATGTAGTTCAAGGGGTTCCTGTGAACTCTTCTATATATTACCTCATAGTGAAGGTGGCTGCCTGTCGATCTTCCCGTATTGCCTACGAGTCCGATGATCTCCCTCCTCTTTACCCTCTGCCCCCTTCTGACCAATATCTTCGAGAGATGACCGTATCTCGTCTTGAATCCATTCCCGTGGTTGATCTCGATAAAGAGGCCAAAGCTGCCGTTCCTCTTTGCCATCGTCACTATCCCGTTCGCCGTTGCCATCACCGGAGTCCCCGTCCTTGCACAGAAATCCACCCCGAGGTGCCTTGCGAGCCTGCCGGTAAATGGATCCATCCGCCGGCCGAATCTGCTTGAGAGAAATCCCCCTCTTAGAGGTCGAATCGTAGGAGTGCAGTCACGTATCTTCTTGTCCTTCTCGAGCATCGCCATGACTTCCTTGTAGCTCTTGAGCTCGAGTTCCGACTGCCTCACCATCTGCTCGAGACTCTTATCGAGGTTAGCAAGGATGATGTCGTTACCGTGCAACTCCATCCGATCAAGGGGCTCCGGACCGCCTACGCCTACCTCCCACACCTCCCTGGAAATCGGGTCGATTCCAGCAAGAAGCCTCACCTGGTTTTGCAGCTCGTAGTTCAAAGCCATCCTGCTCTTCAGCTCGCCAATCTCTTTCTGAAAGCCTTCTATTTTCGCAATGAGATTCGAATTTTCCCTTTCCAGCGCGGTTACCTTTCTCAGAGTTTCCGCCTTACCGGAATATCTTGCCACGAGAGAAACAGCCGTTACAATCAATCCAACTATCAGCGTTGCGGCGGCATAGACGATATACCGGTGTATCCTCAGAGTCTTTACCCCTGAGTTGCCGCTCTTTACGTATAGAAAGGTAAAATACTTATCCATAACGAAAAAATACCCGCAATCGATGAAATCATTCTATGGATTTATTGCCATGTAAACTACTTCTTCGAGCAGCCTTTAGTCAAGGCTTTTTTCGATTCCCCAATAGAGCATATCGTGTACCATCGTGAAAGCAGAGAGGCTACAATAAAATGGGCAAGGCCCTCAAAAGGACCTTGCCCATACATCAGGCTGATTAAATCAGATCAATCCTCAACGTAACCCTTGAGGTATTTGCTCCTCGAGCTGTGGCGGAGTCGAATGATCGCCTTCTCTTTGATCTGACGGATTCTTTCCCTCGTCAGATGCATCCTATTGCCTATCTCTTCGAGTGTCAAAGGCTCCTCGCCGCCCAGACCGTAGTAAAGTGCCAGGATCGTTCTCTCTCTTTCGGTCAACGTCTCCAGCGCCCTCTGCATATCCTCGCTCAAGGCGTTCGAGTATGTCATCTCGTCGGGCGGATCCTGCTTCTCATCGGGAAGATAATCTATCAGAGAGTTTTCTTCCTGATCGTTGTTGAAAGATGCGTCGAGGGAAAGATGGCTGTTGGCTATCTGCATCGTATCCCTCACCTCATCCTGAGAAAGATTCAGCTTTTCCGCTATCTCTTCTACCTCGGGATTACGCCCAAGCTCTTGATCGAGCTCACGAGCCGCCTTGCCTATCCTGTATAATGTTCCCGCACGGTTGAGAGGAAGCCTCACGATCCTCGACTGCTCTGCCAGTGCCTGCAACATCGCCTGTCTGATCCACCAAACAGCATAGGATATAAACTTGTATCCACGCTTCTCATCGAATCGATGAGCTGCCTTGATGAGCCCCAGATTCCCCTCGTTGATAAGATCAGCAAGAGAAAGCCCCTGGTTGACATATTGCTTGGCAATGGAGACTACGAAGCGCAGATTCGCTTTTACAAGCGCGTGAAGCGCCTTTTCGTCATTCTTGCGGATCCTCTTTGCGAGCTGCTTTTCCTGCTCTCTGGTTAAAAGAGGAGTATTGTTTATCTCCTTCAAATACAGATCCAGGCTCTTTTCACCCAGATATTCCGCTTCTTTTCCGCCTTTATACATTATCTTTCTTCCTCCACAAAAAGTTCCTTTTTCACCGTCTGACTCGTTCGGTTTGATTTATCTTTTTCCAAGCGCCCAGTTACCTCTATTTTCACCCCCGTTACATTTCTCCCTTTCAAGAGACTTATACACCAATTTTTAAAAAACGTTCGTTTTAGGTGGGGCCTAATAGTGGTATCTGCTGGCTGAACTAAGACTCTCTCATCAATCTATACACTTGACTCCTGACACCTAATTGACGGGTCAAAGTTTACACTAAAAATTAAGGTATGTCAAGCGTCAATATTTGGCATTTTCAACTCGTCCAAAGTAGTATTCAATGCATAAAACCATATCTCTGGTCTCATTATCGATATTTTCGCTATTTTCTATCTTTTTCTCCTTTTTTCAACGAGCCGCTAAAGATATTCGTTCCCGCTCGCAACAAATGTCGATATTCTTAGAAATAAATATATGTTAATAATCATTCCTGATTTTCTTCTCTCTCCCTTTCCCCCGTTTCCTTTTTTATCGTCTCTATCTCCCGTTCCTTTAGCTTTAATTGCTCTTCGAGCTCTCTTATCTTGTCGACAAGTTCTTTCACCTTATCGTCTTCGGCTACTTCTTCCGGCTTGTTCTGCGAGCTAATCAAATCGTAAACTCTGCCGCCGAGTTCCGACAGCCTCTTTTCGATCGCCCTGTTGATACCCACAATCTCAATCTTCTTCTTCCCTATCCTTGCAATCTCGTCCGTCTTTTCATACGCTGTTCCATACCAGTCTCTGAGATTTTTCTTGACCTTTTCCCACAACGTATCCACAGGCAAACCTCCAGAAAAACGAGTAATTTTCACTTGAACTTTCTACACAACTCTGCCATATATCGATGAGCTCTATTAATAATTTAACAATTTTTCCGCGGAACGACAATGGAAAAGGTCATATTTCTTTCTGACACACACTTCAAACACAGGGTTGCAACCGATGACGAGAGACGGAAACGCAGGCTTTTCACATCGTTCATCGATGATCTCGAAGGCCTATCGAGACTATATCTCCTAGGAGACATATTCGATTTCTGGTTCGAACACAAGGGAAAAGAACCGGGGTACTACAAAGACATACTGCGCGCACTGAGCAAACTAAGAAACTCTGGTACCAGGATATTTATCATCGGGGGAAATCACGATTACTGGCTCGGCAATTATATAGAAGAAGTAATCGGAATAAAGATCCTTCCCCAGCTTCACACAGAAGAGATTCAGGGAAGAATAATCACGATGACCCACGGAGACATGCTGCTCAAGGGAGAGTTCGGGTACAAGGCGTTGAAAACGATCATCAGGAACAGAATAACGATCAAGCTCGCCGGTCTTATAGACCCTAAACTCCTCTTCGCATTCGCCGGACGATTCTCCAGAACAAGCAAGGGCATAACACACAAACGTACCGAACGAGCAGCCAGGGAGTTGATAGGCAGAGCGGGGAGAGAATTCTTCAGGTGGGGAAACGACTCCTTCATAATGGGGCACGTTCATTATCCTTACCATGGCAGGATCGACAGTAAGGAATTCATCATACTGGGCGACTGGGAAGAACACTTCTCCTATGCGCTCCTGGAGGAGGGCAGATTTTTCCTCGAACGCTACTTGCCGGGAAAGAAAACGCTGAGTGAGAATCGGTGACTGTTGCCCACGCTGTACTCGAGGGGCATGTAGGCGTAATCGAAACGAAGCTTCTGATATTGCACGCCTATCCCCATCGTAGCTCCCTGGACGTAGTAATTGGCCTTGTATCCCACCCGCATCGAAATGTACGTCCTGTAATTGTACTCGAGGCCAAGATGCAACTTGGCATCGCTGTCGTTGGGGAAAACGGCATCGGAGGCAAGAATCAAACTTCCTTTGAGAAGTTCGTTCGCGTACCTGTAACTCGCACCGACCCTCAACTGGAACGGCGGGTAGAACTTCTCTTCTACAAATTTCGCCTGAGGACCGAGGTTGAGAATCGACGCACCGAGAGTCAGGCCCTTGATCATGCTCTTGTGAAGAAGGCCAATGTCGAGAGCCCACCCTGTGGCAGATTCGAAATCTATCTTTTCGTAGATCATCTTCAAAGAAGCGCCTATCGAAAGATTGGGAAGGATGTCCGTGCCGTAGCAGGTTGAAAAAGCCAGGTCGTAAGGCGAAAATGTGCCATCCGGAGTCAATGAGGGATAATTCTCGTATCGATCCATCTTGCCGTAATAAACTCCTGTGAAGTTGAGGCCTACGGTCCCGCCGAACATCTCATTGGCAAACGATAATTGTTCGAACCTGATGCCCATGAGCCACTCGGAGTGAGTGACATTGAGCTCCACGCCTTCTATCCCCGCCAAACCAGCCGGGTTGAAATAGATTCCAGTGGCATCGTCGGAGATTGCAGTAAACGCCTCCCCCATACCGCTCGCCCTCGCCCCGTTACCGAGGCGCAGAAAGACGAACCCGCTCGTACCCGGTTCACCCGCATATACATTCTGAAAGATGGATAAAACACTGACCGCAACCATCAATGCAAAAAAGAACCTTTTCATCTCTCCTCCTAAGGAATCATCACGAACAATATTATAACAAAGAATTCCGCGGTCAACCAAGTTATTTTCCACACCCGAGGCAAGCAAAACCACTTCACGACCAAGAACTTCTTCGCTCTCGTTTAAGCGTGCCCATAAGGTGCACATCCCTCCGCGGCAAGATTATTTCACGACTGCGAACTTTCGTGCTCCTGTCCAGCTCCATCCTTCACCGCGTACTCTGATCGTGCAGATATAAACCCCGCTGGACATTCGCTGAAGAGGGATGCTCGTCTCGAAAGGAACCGCAGTGCCGCTCGACCAAACATGCCTGGCACCGCTGCCGAAAACCTTTTCACCTTCGACGTCGAGAATCGTGACCTCTATGTCTGCACTCGAGAATATGAGTACTCTCACATTTATATTTCCACTGGAGGCTGGATTTGGATAACAGACAAAGCTCCCTTCGTCAATTTTCCGATCGGTCACGAGGGACAGTTTCGAGGCCACCTGCCTGCCGCTTCCAAGGCGGTCGTGTCTGAAGAAACGCCAGTCCTGATCGCCTGTCTCAGCATCGGGCAGTTCATACCTTCTTATGAATGACACCCTGATCGAATCCGCAGAATCCGAGAACCTTCTCGCCACATTCGGCTCTGTCCCCAAAGTGAACAGATATAACGAACCGCTCGTTCCCTCGAGTACCGAAGCAGAGCTGAAATTGCCCACCTCTCCAGGTAAAGGCCATCCCCGTACCTGTCGACCATTGTAATCGTAAGCAAACAGGTCACCGTCTATATCGAACAACACATCTCTTTCGCCATCTCCATCGACGTCTACAGCGAGTGGGCTGCACGGGCGTCCTCCCATGTTGCTACCGGAAACGGGCAACGCTACGGGCCAACCGTCAACAAGGACGCCATACCCTGTGAAAAGATATGCGTAGGAGCCGGTCAACAAGAGCGTTTCGAGCACTCCGTCGCCATTGATGTCTGAAAGTACCGCAGGTGAACTCTTCGAACCTCTCAGCCTGATAGTGCTCACCACACCATTCCCATCGCAAATGACGAGGTTGTGGTTCGAACCGCTGAAGACGATTTCATCCGAACCGTCCCCGTTTATATCGCCCGATGACAAAACAACCGTATTGTAAGGCCGGAAGCCGGCAGTCAGCTCAAACGAACGCACAGTCAAGGAGTCGAGCGGCATCTCGTCTGCGACAAGATAGGCAAAATTCATTTGACACGCTCCATTCTTCTCCGTGATGAACGCTACCCCCTCATATTTCGTTCGATCCAGGAACTCGACCACGGAGACAGCATCGGAGACGAGCGTTCCGGAAGCTGCATAGTATCGAGCCGCCTCGCTGCTCAACCTCCTCGCTGTGGGAGCCGCCCACTCGTGCAACGATCCAGTTGCTACAAGGAACGTGCTGTCACTATCGGAACAGGGAACGAGGATTTCCCCGCTCGAATCGGAGTCGATATTCAAAGCCGTCGGAGGCCCAGTGATGCTGCAATGGAAATCCAATTCTCCTGGAGTTTCGTCGTCATCAATTGCAAACGGCTCACCGTCCAATCTTCTCGCATACAATATGCATTTCTTCGAAGAATCGAACACCTCGAGAACGCCGTCCCCGTCGATATCTTCAAGCACAGGCGTGGAAATGAGCCTGTCCCCCTTGGCAACCTCGAGAACAGTGTCGATCTTGCTATTGCCGAAGTCAACGTCGCCCGCTCCGTTCAGTCTGCAAACGATTGCGGAATCCGCGACAAGGTAAAGCTCTTCGACCATATCATCGTCACTGTCGGCGCAGATCATTCCAAAGCCCTCGGCTCTTCCCGCAATCGACCTCCTTGCCACGGCATCCCGCCGCTTGAAATCGACATCGAACTCCATCGTATGACCAGGCGCAGAGATGTTAAAGATCTCTATCCCCGTATCAACGCCGTTGTTGTTGGCGCTCGAGGGATTCGTTTCCACTCCGAATCGGTCATTATTCCCATAGCGGAAAGAGTCGTAATAACTCCCAAAGGCATACTCCCCCCCAGGCCTGTCGAGGTCCTGTATACCGTCGGCTTCCTCGATGTCGACACCCTTCCGAGCCCTGTCATTCTGCGGATTGGATCCCTCCTCCAGAGACTTTGCGATCACCGCCTCGTCGATGTGCCATATGAACAGTCCGCTACCCGTTTTTCCCGCCGGGTTGGTCGGCGTCGTGAGGAAGTAATCGAATTCGGCACCGAGCAGGGTGTCTTCTTCTTCAGGTATTCCGTTGTGGTTCACATCACCAAAATCGAACCTGCCATCGAAGTCTTTGTCTTCCACCCTGTTCGAGAGGAGAAAGTACTCGGTCGCACTGACGGGCACCTTAACGAGAGATGTATCGCCGTCTACTGAATTTATATCATCGAGTCTCACATGAGACGGCGAATCTATATAGACCTCATTCACCCAACCCATGAGATATCTGTGGAATGCGCAAGGATTTGCAGGAATGAAGCCGTTGGCATTGTACAGACCGTACCCCATCAACCCGAAAGTCCCTATGCCCTGCGAATCGGGGAATCCAGAAGGGGTCGAATCGAAGAGAGAAAACATCCCCAGCCTCAATCCTATCTGATACGCGAAAATTCCGAGAGAGCCGAAAATCATATTGTCCTGAGATGCCTCTTCAGGCCAAACGATGAGATTGTCCACGTAGAAGGTATCCTGAGCGGCGATGTCATTAGTAGGTATCCCGGGTACACCGAGAGAATCGGCGACGAGTTCTTTGATCTCGTTCGGATCGAGAAAACCCGACCATATCTGCCCGGGGGAATCACCGTTGAAATCGGTCTCTTGGCCGGCGCCGGCATGAATGACTGCAAAGGCATCAAAGTCAGAAAAATCGATCGCCGCATCGAGCGAATCCACGACCGCTCCGAGAATCTCGAGCATCCTCTCATTCCACTCGTCGTCGTTGCCATAGTAAGATTCGTCATTACCGAGGTGCACAATGCCCGGTGCAATCGTCCAGCTAAGCTCGAATCGTCCCCTCGACGCACCTATGAAATATTCGTACAGGTGACGCAGCTCATTGGCGTAGTGCAGAGAATCGTGCCTTGAGACATCGAACCGCCGATCCGGGAAATCGACTCTCACAACGAGAAGCCTCAACGAATCGACCGTGGTCATTTCACCACTCGACAACCTCTTCAAAGAAAGTTCCTGGTAATAGCCCGGGCGGTCAAAATGAGAATGGATCCCCGCTCGTCCATCTCCATAGGACAACGACGGACGAGTTTTTCCTTTTCCGGATAAACCGTCGTTTACGGCAGCCCGGGTCCTGTGCGCGCCCTCTATTGCGCCTGCAGACAATGCACCGCTGACACCCTGCGAAGAGAGCAGGAGGGCTTGAGGAACGAGAGAGGCACCGACATTCACGACGATCGATACCGAAGAAGCAAACACCAGCGCAAGTGTAATCAATACTATCTTGATCGAATACATATTTCGAAACATAGAGTAATCGACGCGTTCATTCAACAAATATACTGAGTACCAATTAAAAAACCGGGGAGGATGAATCCTCAAGTGCCGCCCCTGTTCGGCATCTCTTGATTCATCCTCCCCCTCGGTCGACCTCCGTGGGTAACAAAATCCTTCTACAGCCAGCCCAAGCGAAAGATGAAAACTCCTTTGTTAAAAACTTCTGCGTCCATGTTACCCTCTCTTAACGATGGGGGAAAATTCGCCGACCAATCGAACAACCTTTATTGAACCTGAATAATCCAAATCAACCACCATTGACGACGGGGACACGTTCATCAGTAACCTTACTCGGTTCTACTGCCTTACCCGGGGAGAGATCCCTGTTATTCGGAGCTGTCTGGTATCCCCAGGTAAATTTCACTGACTGATCGGTGACCTCATTCACGAAAAGTTTCGCGTAGTGATCACCGTCGCCTTCGAAAAGTCTCAATATATAGCAATGCCCGGCTATCGCCTCGGCAGACCGGGAGATCGACCATCCTTCCGTGGGAGCGTAGTTCACCGCATCAAAATCCCCGCTGAAGCCGTAGTCCTGAATATCGACCCCTGCTCTATAGGCAACTAGCTGAGCAAATCCCGAACTCGTTGAAAAATAGATATCCGTCGTGGCCAGATTGTACGCCTGCGAACTATCACTCAAGCTCGAGAAATCATAACCGCTGTGATCAGGCAGAACGGTAGCGGCATATATCGTCAACTGCCCCTCGGGCCTTGGAGTCCCCGACACCTCTTCATAGCTCAAATCGCTCTCGTTTCCCTTTGCATCCACAGCAACGACCGCGTAAAAGTACTGCACGCCGGTTTCCACATCAGTGTCGTCGTAGTAATAATCGGCAGGATCCGGATCGACGTCGTTTACACTTCCTATGTAGAAATAATCCCCATACAGAAACGCACCCCTATACACGTCGTATGAAACGACATCGGTCTCAGGGTTTGGATACCAGACAATCTCCACTCTATCACCCATATTTACCGAATAGACGCCTCTCGGAGCAGAGGGGGCACAATCCATCGGCACAGGCACCTCGACTATCCTCTCCTTCTTCCCGCATGATATGAGAAGAAGCAGAATCGACAAAAGAACCGGCCACCTTCTAACGATCATTCATTTCTCCTTTCGACCATTCTATAAGGCAATGAGCATGCCACTACTGGAAAATCACTGAGAATTGTGACGGCATCATTTCCAACCAATTGAATTAAAATCAATTAAGATTAGTTTGAAAAAGAATAGTCCGAACGGCTGCTCGTCCAAAATGGGCAAAGGAATATGTATTCTGTCGATTCTTTACGACAAAATCGTCCAATTTATTGGACAATCGGAGAATGCAACCGGCCGATATTCTGCTGC
>NATK01000135.1 GCA_002085285.1 Candidatus Latescibacteria bacterium 4484_7 | reverse complement strand
CATTCCGGACGAGGCGGTGGATAATGCTCTCAACATTGCTCATCACTCCTTCTCAAGATAACCTGCCGGTTCCTGCCGGCTTTTGTCCCCAAACCTCATATAGCAATAAAGCGCTAAATATTCTCGACCCTTCCTACTGTTCTCGTCAGTTGCTGCAATATCTCTCAGACTTGACTGCCTTCTGTGCTATTTCGTATGCCTTTAGCGCCGATATCATGTCTGTCATTTCCTTTATTACATTGACGTTGCTCTGTTCGATATACCCTGAGAGCACCGAAACTTCATCCTCGGCGACATCCTCCCCGGTAATACCGTCAGGTGCCTTGAAAAGGTTGGACCCCACCTTTTCGAGCTTCTCCGGATTGTCAAACCTCACGATCTTGAGCCTTCCCACCTCGCTGCCATTAACCGAAATTACTCCTTCCTGAGAAACCTCGATATTCCCAGCAGGGAGTTGTATATCCCCCGAGGTCGAAGAAACCTTGTCGCCGTCGGCCGTCACGAGGTATCCCTCGGAATCCTTGGCGAAGGCCCCGTTCCGCGTGTACATCTCGCCTTTGTCGGTATCCACCACGAAGAAACCCTTACCCTCTATGGCTATATCAAGCGGCCTCTCGGTCCTGACAAGAGCACCCTCGATGAAAGAAGTCACCGTGAAAAGGCCTGTCTCTTCCTTGGTATCCTTGCCGGTCCCGGAATGAAGCACGGCTATCTCTTTCTTGAACCCTGTGGTATTGACGTTCGCCAGATTGTTCGCAATCACATCGTTGTGCGCGACCTGGTTCTTCATGGCTTTCGCCGCAAATGTCAGACCTTTCAACATAACCCTATCCTCCATTCCTCTATTCTGTTCGGCAAAAGATGTGCCTGAGGGTAAAACAGTTTGATAGATGTGAACCTCGACAGGTAATTTCTTTGGGTATAGGACATTATGGATGCAGATAGAAATCGATAGTAACCGCTCAGCGAGCTGGCGGCACACGATACAGGAAATAATTTCTCACCTGAAAAGAAAAAATTTACTTGCCGCTTCCTTGAGGGATGCTGAATCGCAGTCACTCAAATCAGGAGATATGAATTGAATTACGAGTGCAGTGTAGAAAGAACCGGTTCGATTCCGTCGGCACCTCCTCCAACAGGTTCCTTGGGAAAGGTCACGATGAACGTGCTCCCTTCGCCTTCTCTGCTCTCCACCTCTATCGAACCCTGATGGGCATCTACGATCTCCTTGACGATGGCGAGGCCCAGCCCCGTTCCCTTTATTTTTTTCTCCTCTGCCTTCTCCAGCCGTTTGTACATATCGAATATGTACTTTTTCTCCTCCTCGGACATTCCTATGCCTGTATCGGATACCCTGACAACGACGCTCTTCTCCTGCTCTTCACACGAAACCTCTATGCTTCCGCCCTCTTCCGTGTATTTTATAGAATTCTCTATGAGGTTGATGAAAACATGGGAAAGCTTGTCCCTATCTGCGTTTACCTCTATAAAGGGAGATTCACTCTTGAAATCGAGATCTATGTTTCTATTCTCCGCCAGGAGCCTTATTCCGTCTATCGTTTCTTTGAGAAACTCCACGATATTGAAACTCACCCTCTCGATTCTTACCGTTTTTCTTTCGAACCTCGAAATCTCGAGAAAATCGTTGACGAGATTCATGAGGCTCTTGCCCTTCTCACTTATGCTCTCAATGAACTCCCTCTGAAGCTCCGGCACTTCACCTGCCTTGCCTTCGAGTATCAACTCGGTATAACCAAGGACGACACTTACCGGTGTGCGAAGCTCGTGAGCAATCATCGAGTAGAAATCCGCCTTGAGTTTTTCCGTTTCCTTCTGAGCCGTGATATCCTTGAGTATCACCGCTGTTCCCTGACCATCGCAATAAGCCAGCTCTATCACCTTGATATCGACGACGAAGTACCTGAGCTTTCCTTTGAGCGCGATTTCGACCGTGTAATCTTCAATCTCTTCCTTTGACGAAACAGCCTTCAAGACCTTGTGCATCCCATCATAATTCGAGAAGATATCGCTTGCCAGCGCTTCTTCTATCAACTCGGGGATCAAGTCGAAATCCGCAGCCGCCATTCTGTTGAACAGAACCAGCCTGTCTCTGTTGTCGAAGATCAATACGGAATCGGTAAGCGAATCGATGATCTTCTCGAGCAGTTCCGCTCCTCCCATAATCTTGTCCCTGAGGCTTCGCAATCTCAACAATCCTTTTATCCTGGCAACTATCTCATCGTCTTCGAAGTCCTTCCTGATGAAATCCTCAACGCCGATGTTGAAAAAATCGACCTTCCTCTCGATACTACCTTCATCGGTGAAAACACAGAGAGGAATCATCCTTGTTTGATTATGGCTTTTCAACAACTTGCATGCCTCGAAACCGTCCATGACGGGCATATTGATATCCATCACGATAGCATCGGGGTTGTATTCGAGCGCAGCGAGTACTCCCTTCTCACCGTTTTCCTTGAGGATCACGTCAAACCCTTCCCTTGACAGTATAGAGCTGACTCTTTGCCTTACCACCCTGGAATCGTCCACTATCAGAACAAGAGGTCTTTCTGCATTCATCGAAACCAACCTTTCCTAAGACGGCGATTATTCATAGATATTTTCGTGAGAAGACGACCAAAACTTTAGAAGATAAACTGCTCGGTAATAATCGGCATTGGCAGGATCGAGCTCGACTGCTCTGGTGAAGTGCACGATCGCCTCGTTGTACCTCTCTTCGTTGGCCAGGTGACACCCGAGAGCGTTGTGAGCGGAGGGTGATGCCGGATCGCCGACGAGGGCCGATCGAAGGTGCCTCTCCGCCTCTTCTCACCCCGACCGAGTCTGTCGAGAACAATGCCCATGTTCGCCTCTATCTTCGAATTGAAAGGCTGAAGATCGAAGGCCTTGGTGAAATACGAAAGAGCTGCATCGAGCTCATTACGCTTCTCCAGTATGCATCCAACGCTGTTCAGTATATCGACATTATCGGGCTGTTCCGCAAGACATCTCTGGTAGATCGATAAAGCCTCATCCGCCGCCCCCTTGTTCTCGAGAACCTTGCCATACAGATAGCGCAGGTCGAACTGATCCGGATAGATATCTATTGCAGTCAGCACAATCTTTTCAGCTTCATCGAACATCTTCATCTTCACAAGAAGCTGGAGTGCCTTAAGATAGACCTTTAGGGGCGTGTCCGGGAGAAACTTGATCTTCGTCAGCTCCCTTGAGGCACCTTCGAAATCGTTCGAATTGAACAGTATGTCGGCATGGATAACATGCGACTGGGGCATGAACGGATCGAGCCTTATCGATTCTGTGATATATCGAAGTGCCTCGTCCGTGTCATCGAGGGCCAGGCTCGCAGCAGCCGCGTTCCTCAAGAGATTGGCGTTCTTCCCCTTGCTGACTACTATGCCATTCTTGAAATATTCCAGGGCATTGGCCGGATCGCCCCGCTCCATCAACGCCACCCCCATGTTATTGTAGAGATCGGCTATAGCCGGAGCTCTCTCTATCGCCCTGGCGAATGCATCCTCGGCCTCCTCTTTCATCCCTATCCTCAAGTACGCGAGCCCGAGGATGTTCCAGAGCTCCCAATTGTCAGGTTGAACCTTCAGCCCTTCTCTTGCGTGTTTGATCGCATCGTCCACCCTCCCAAGGTCTAAAAGCTGTGTAGCGATCTCGTATATGTATTTCGTATTATTAGGATCCGTCTCGAGTTTCTTCTGCCCCAGCTCGAGGTATAGCACGGACTTGCGGAAAACCCTGTCTGACTCCTTCAGCCTTCCGTAGTGATGAACGACGACATCGGTCCTGTATATCGGAACGTTCTCTTCGAACAGAGACTTCTCGACGTTTTCATGGACCTCGCCACTGTAACGTATCGTTCGCCTGTTTGGGAAAAGCCTGACCTGTTGATTTTCGAAATATCCGAGCGCCCCTCTCGACATCTTCGAGCCTTGAGGAACGGGATTCCAGCCGAATGTCGACGATGCATTAGTGTATGTCCACTGATTGAATAGAAACGCTCCGTTTGGGTAATCGGCGATAAGTGCTCTTATCTTTTCGTGGTCATCCTTCGAAATCACCTCGTCGGCGTCGAGTATCAGAATCCATTCCTTCGTCGCCCTATCGATCGCGCTGTTTCTCGCCGCACTGAAGTCGTTGTTCCAATCGATCTTGTAAACCCTGGCACCAGCCTCCGCCGCTACTTCCTTCGTTCTATCGACGGAACCTGTATCGACGACAATCACCTCATCGACCAGTTCCATGACACTTTTTACCGCATCGGCTATGAACTCTTCCTCGTCACGGGTGATGATGCAACAGCTGATCGTTCCCTTTCGTTTTTCCATAACCTCTTTGATATCTATGACATTCCCTTTGACACTTGCCTCTTTCATAACAACCTTTTCGTCAAAAAAAAGACCGAATCGTCCCGACCAAGGCGTTATTCATTCAAAAGGCGTGCCAAAGGCCTCGACATATCGGAATCAATTCAATACCGCAGGCTCAGCCTGTTTCTCGAGGCCTGGACCTCGACGACAGGCTCTTTCTTATCTGCACCGACTCCTCACCGATGAGCCGACAGACAATAGAATGAAAAAAATCACATCACTGAGGGGAACCGATCTCGGTTGAATACGTCTGCATCTTCATCGCAGCCTGGAAATTCGATATTGATGAATCGAGCAAAAAGGCTTATAAATCTATGGGAATCAGGGAAAGAACGGCGAAACGTTGTATAGAGGCCAATCAACAGAGAGGTAAACCATGAAGATAGCGGTGATCAGCGATACGCACGATCATCTGGATAATCTGGCCAAGGCAATAGACGAAATAAACGGGCTCGACACTGAAATCCTGCTGCACTGCGGCGACCTCTGCTCTCCATTCGTCATAGACAGGCTTGCAAAGTTCAAGGGTGAAGTGCATGTCGTATTTGGAAACAACGACGGTGACAGGTTCAGAATCAGCAAGGTCGCTGAAAGGTTCGAGAATATCACGATACACGGGGAAATAGGGATCGTCGAAACCCCCGTCGGCGAGCTTGCCTTTGCCCACAAACCGGAAACAGCGATCGGTTTTACCCACACCGGCAGATACAAGGCAGTTTTCTACGGACACACCCATAGAAGAAGGACCGAGATGGCGGACGGCACGCCGTTCATCAACCCCGGAGAATTGATGGGGCTTATCGAAGAACCCGGATATATCCTCTTCGACATGGACGATGGATCGGTAGAGCACTTCGCCGTGAAGTAAACCTTCAGATAGCACTGTCGGCTACGCCTGACTGCAGGTACGAGGAAAAAGAGGTCTTGCTGTGCCGTAATCTATTCTACAGATCGATTCCATTTCGCCGTGTCTTTATAAAATCGACCGCCGTGCGGTAATCCGGTATCGCACTTCTTCCCCCCACAGATGTGCACTTTAGAGCAGCAACTGCATTTGCAAAGATACAGATTTTCTCCAGCTCCCATCCCTTGAGGACCCCAAATAGAAAGGCTCCGTGAAAGACATCACCCGCCCCTGTTGTATCAACGGCTTCTACATGGAATCCCGGGACATTGATCATCACGTCGCCGTCGAATGCTGCGCATCCTCTCTCCCCGAGAGTTACAACGGAAGCCTTCGAGCCGTACGAAAAAAGTTTTTTCAGTGCATCCTCCACACTGTCCGCCGTATCGGCAGCAAACCTCTCGCTTGCAACTATATAATCGGAATAGCGAAGAAGTTCATCGACTCCGGGTCTCCTGGAACCGGCATCAAGCACGACGATCGTCTGCTCTTCCGCAGCCCTCCGTGCCGCCTCAAGAGCCGCTTCACACTCGAGGTCGTCTATCAACAATCCCTTAGCCGAAGACACCAGATCCATGTTTACCTCTCCCGGCTCGAGACGACTCACGCTCCCTCTCGTCCAGAGGATCGTCCTCGACGCATTGCTGCCATTGATCATGATAAATGCGGTCTGCGAGCTCTTACCCGACTCAACCACCAGTGACGAAACGTCGACCCCCTCATCAACCAGGCCTTCGATCATTGAACGTCCGAAGTAGTCGTCACCCACCTTGCCGATAAACGCAGTCTTTAGCCCCAGACGCGCAAGAGTCACACAGGCAGTGGCTGCTGGGCCTCCGCCCTGCAGAGTGAGGGATTCTATCTCGAGTTTGGTGTTCTCTTCGGGCAGATATGGAACCACGGCGAGAAAATCGAAGGCCGTATAGCCCAACCCGACGACATCGAATTCTTTACCCACCTGTTACTTCCCGTTCGAAGCAGCACCCTTGAAATGCCTTCTGAAGGCCAGTATGCTTTCGAGGATCAGCCAGAGCAAAAGCAGAAGTATTATGATGCCAACTACTATCAGAGCAACATTGTGCGCATTGAGGTTGTCTTTTATCTTTATCGACATAGCCGTAATCGTTAGGATCATCATTATGACCATGGGAATCATCGTATAGATGATCGGCTTGCCCGCCCTGTAGAGGTAAATTGAAACGGTCAACAGTCCGAGGGCTGCAAGTATCTGATTCGTTGTTCCAAACAGCTGCCAGAGGGTCATTCCTATGGGCTGGCCGTGAACGTTCATCATGCCGAAATAGGCGATTCCCATGACTGCGAATAGTGCTGCAATGAACCGGTTCTTGAGGAACGGCACGTGAAGGCTGTCGCCAAGTTCCTCGAGGTTGTACCTGAGGAGACGCGTCCCCGAGTCGAGTGTCGTCATTGCAAATCCGACTGCCATCACCACTATGAAGCTCTTGGCGAGACCAAGCGGGATACCCACTTTCGATACGAACATTCCCGCACCCTGGACGAAGGCATCCATCTTCGCGCCGAGACCGGAAGCCGCCTGCCATGAACTGTAGTGGTGCATCCATTCGACTCTCGAGATCCCCGAAACGCAGGCGAGAAGAACGACCATAGCGAGCAATCCTTCCGCAAGCATGCTCCCGTACCCTATCGGCAGTGCGTCCGGTTCACGCTCGAGCTGTTTGGATGTGGTGCCTGTAGAGACGAGATTGTGGAAACCGGAGATAGCCCCGCACGCGATCGTTATAAAAAGAAATGGGAAGAGCGACGGAGCTCCCTTGACCGCATGGTTGACAACAGGCGCCGTGATGTGAGGCCTCATTATGAACAGGCCTATGTACATCAAAAGCATCCCTATCACGAGCTGGTAGGCGTTGAGATAATCGCGAGGCTGCAAGAGGAGCCATACGGGAAGTATAGATGCAATATATGCATACGCGATCAGCAGATATGACCAATTCGTCTGGCCTATCCCCTTGATCGGAAACCTGAACCCGAGCCAGATGGTAAAGAAAGAGAACTCCACACATCGCCGATCGACCTCCCCCTGTTTCGCAAAGAAACGAACATCGTCGACATGTCGTGTACTGCACCCATAAAAATGGAACCGAAAAGGATCCAGAGCACACCGGGCAACCATCCCCATATCACGGCAATCGCCGGGCCGAGTATCGGGCCGAGGCCGGCAATCGATGCGAAATGATGACCGAAGAGGATGATCTTGCGGGTCGGCACGTAATCCACCCCGTCGGTAAACTCGTTGGCCGGTGTCTCTTTGAATTCATCGAGAAAAAGCACCTTTTTTGCTATGAACCTGCCGTAGAAACGGTAGGCAATGATATAGAGAACGAGCGTAATCAAAGCGATGGTAAGCGAGTTCATCTCATTTACCTCCAGCATGATAGGTTGGCAAACATTCTAATGACATTTGTTCACACAATCAACAATAAACATGCTTTTAATTTCGGAGTGTACGAAAAGCTTCTTGCCAGGAAGCATACCATTTAATTATCTTGCGTTAGAAAAAGAGACGGAGAATGAGCATGATCAAAGTAAAGAAGTTCTGCCCTTATTGCGGCGCTCCTCTCGTAAAGAAAGAGAGCGAAGGGCGGATGAGATACTACTGCAACAACGAGCAGAGATTTATATACGAAAACCCGCTACCTGCAGCTACCTCCCTCGTAACAGACGGAGACGGCAGGATTCTCCTCGTTTACAGAGACATTCAGCCCGGGAGATTCAAATGGGCTCTGCCGGGAGGATTCATCGAAGTGGGGGAAAGCCCGGTAGAGGCTGCGAAGAGGGAGCTCTTCGAAGAGACGGCCATCGAGGCTTCGCACCCGACACTGATCGACGTACTCCACGAAAACAGCAAATTCTACCACACATCGATTCTGATCATAGGATATCACTTCTCGAAGTTCACGGGGACGCCCAAGGCAGGTGACGATGCGAAGGATGCCGCCTTCTTCCCCTTAAAGAAACTGCCTGAGCTCGCATTCGACGGCCATGAGGAACTGATAAAGAAGTACCTGAAAATGTCGAAGAAATAGCGCACGATCGAGTGTATCTTCGACAGGACTCCATGCATCAGTATCACCGAAGATCCTATACTTTGCTACAAAGAGCGGAAAGAGCCACA
>NATK01000134.1 GCA_002085285.1 Candidatus Latescibacteria bacterium 4484_7 | reverse complement strand
GTTTTTCTTTCAGACGTCGATATTATCGTCGTGGTCGATTCTCTCGAAGTGTTGAAAGAGGCACTGCCCATCAGAAGACAGATTGGAAAGGAGTGTGAAAAGTTGCTCGGATCCAGGGCTGTGTTCGTGGGAAGGGTGGATGTGGGGGTGATGACACTCGAGGATCTGTCAAAATTGCCTCCAAGCCCCGGGAACCTCTTAATGAAATACAGAGCGCTTTGCCCAGAGAAGAAGCTTCGAGACTGTTGGAGAACAGGATCGTACAATTTTTGCCCGAGTCGAAAGTCAGATATTCATCGCTGGGCGAGCGAATAGAAAAGTATCGTTATATCTACTCGGTATCGAAGGTCTATACTGATATAGCAGTGGTTCTCGTCTCCCTTTCGGGCGGTTACGTAGCTGAGTACAAGAGAAGGTACGAGTATTTGAAGGATAATGAATCGATCGTCCAGACAAACTTCCATTCTTCAAATCAAAGGCTCATAGATCTGATAGGGTGGGCGACGGATTACAAATTGTCTCCTTCTGTAGACGATGAGTTGCCTTTTGAAAGTGTTGATGATATATGGAAGGGAGCGTCTAAGGATTTATTTGCAGCTTGGCTTTCGGTAAAAGGTTTTAGTGGCAGCATAGACGATTTTCTCCGTGATGAAAAAATCGATGATTACTTGATGTCAAAAGGTTCGCGCGGAATGTCGGACAACCTTCGTCTCTGGAGGTCTTTTTTCGATAGGAGGGGATGGGATGTTGCACCGAGGATATTCTTCGAAAGAGGATTTTCTCTTTTATCGTTAAGCCCTTTTGAAACCATTAGAAACGAGGCGGTGAGGCTGCTCTTCGGCAGGATAAAAAACGGCGAAGGTTTTAGACCTGATAAGAGAGCGGTTGGTTTCCCGTTTGGAGCGGATTCGTTCGAGGACGCTGCGCGCGAGCTGTATGCTAATTGGCATATCGAAGTCCATGGAGGCTGAAAGGTTTTGAACGGCATTGAACCGACAGTGGTCATTCTTATAGATGCTCTCGGCTACGAGATAGTTCGGAAGCACGGTTTCAAGCTGCCGATTGGTGGTCCGAAGCGGCTCAAGACAGTTGCAGGTTTCAGCCAGGCTGCCATACTTTCGATATTGACATCCTTGAGCCCCGCCGATCACGGTATGTGGTTGATGTATTCGTTCAATCGAGACAAATCGCCTATGAAGTGGACGAGGCTCTTACCCAATTCTGTTTCTTCGAGAAGGTTGTGGTTCAGAAGACTCGTTTCATGGAAGCTCGAAAGAGTCGATCGAATAAGTTCGTATTACAGTCTATATGATATTCCGAGGGAAGTTTTGCCGTATCTGGATATTCCACTAAAGAAGAGCTACTTCGAAGAAGGTGCGATCGGAGGGGTTAGATCGATATTCGATCACCTTGCATCGAATAGAATTCCTTACAAGGTTTGGGACTATACTGTAGATGAAGGGCAGGCCTTTTCCGAATTGACCATTGAGCTTGAAAGGGGCGAACCCGGTTTCTACTTTCTATACACTGCCGAATTCGATGCGCTTCTTCATAGGTATGGGACGACGCACGAAGTCGTGGCTGAGAAGTTAGCATGGTATGAGAATAAGGTTTCAGAGCTGTTCGAAAAGGCCGTGGAGAAGTTTGGAGCTCCGCGCTTCTTCGTGTTCGGTGATCATGGAATGTGCGATGTCGAGCAGACCGTCGATGTCCAAAGCAAAATAGAACGATTGGGCTTCAAGATCCCGCAAGATTATCTTCCGTTCTACGATTCTACGATGGCACGTTTCAAGATATTTTCATCCGAGGCGGCCGAAGGTATAGAGGCGCTGCTTCGTTCGACGGGTTGTGGGCATATCGTTGATGACATGGAGGCGGCATCGATAGGAGCTCCAGGGCCGGGTTCTCCGTATGGTGATATAGTATTTATCGTCGATTCGGGCTGCTTGATCGTTCCGAGCTTCATGAGCAAGTCGCCGATATCGGCAATGCACGGGTACCACCCCGACAGCTCCTGTATGGACAGCTCTTTTTTTGCTAACCAAAAATCAATCGATATCGAATCCATAGTCGAGATAGCGCATCTGATGATACCCAACTTCAAGGTAGAAAAGGGGAATCGTGATGGCGATTGAAAAGATTGCCAAGGCGATGTCCTGGAGTGTAGTGGCCAGGGTTA
Organism: Candidatus Latescibacteria bacterium 4484_7; assembly: GCA_002085285.1. Lineage (GTDB taxonomy): Bacteria > Krumholzibacteriota > Krumholzibacteriia > Krumholzibacteriales > Krumholzibacteriaceae > 4484-7. The sequence goes on along the minus strand of NATK01000134.1, from coordinate 2,882 downwards.
CGAGGTTTGCCGCGGGGATTGCAGCAAACATCATCATAGTACGTTCTCTTGGAGCACACGGTTGGGGGGTTCTCTCCGTCTTGAAGTCATTCGTCGGCTTCGCATTCGTGATGATAATGCTTGGTCTCGGAAACGCCATGCTCAAATACACACCGGCCATGAGGGTAAGGGGGGCGGTAGGGCGTTTCTTCGACACATTCAAGAGGTTGATACTTCTACAGGTTGGAGTTTGGCTTCTCCTTCTTATTTTGACTAGGTTGTTCTCAGAGGATCTCGATTCTATCTATGCGGGGAGGATCGAGCATTTCAGCTACTATCTTTTCTTCGCCATCGCTTTCGTTCTCTTCGAAGTCTTTATGGTTCTCATTACGAACATGCTTCAATCGTGGTATGAAACCAAATCACTCGCTCTCGTAATATTTTATTCCAACATAGGTTACATCGTTATCCTGATGTTATTTATTAAATCTGGATTCGGTATCATAGGCATTCTTGCAGCAGGGGGGATCGTGAATCTCGCAGCCTCGCTTGCACTCTTTCCAACGGTGAGGAATCTCTTCCACAGCGAGGCCTCCACGGGGGACGCCTCCGTCGGAGTAGGGAAGATAATGAAGTTTTCTCTGCCGTTCGTCGTGACGGGAATATTGAATCAGATCGTCTGGAGGCAATCCGAGGTTATTTTTCTCGGACATTTTCATGGAGCCGAGCTCGCCGGTTTCTTTGGGCTTGCATATAGATTTCCTCAACTCCTCCTCGAATTCATACCTCTAACGATCTGGCCGATAGTGATGGCGGGAACATCAGAGGCGTATGAAGAGGATGCTGCCAACCTACCGAAGGCAATCGAATTGTACTATAAGCTCCTCTATATCCTCGTCATACCTGTTGCTGCGCTTGGGTTTGCCATATCAAAGAGCATCATTCCCATACTCTACGGCGAGACGATGGCTCCGGCGGCGCTATTTGCTCAGCTCTTTTTCGTTGTCTTTTCTTATTCATTTCTCTATACTCCACTCAGTCTGGCATTGTATGTACTTGAAAAAAGCTGGGTTAACATGATCATCTTTTTGATTCTCGCAGTTGTGAATGTAGGTCTGGATCTTGCATTGATTCCAAAATATGGGTTGTGGGGTGCTTTTATTCCTGTTTCTATAGTTCTTTTGCTCGGTGTGTTTCTCTTCTTTTACGCCCTGAGAAGATTCAGGAAGGATGTGAGGGTGCCGGTGTTCTTCATAGCGAAGTGTTATGCCGCTGCGATTCCTGCATTTCTTATCGCTGTTGCCGATGCGAAATGGAGCTCACCATTTGCCGTGGCACTCCAGTTCATTGCGGGCGCGGTGTTGCTCGTTGCAGGATTCAGGTTTTTCAAGGTGATCGGAAGTGAGGAGAAAGAATTGATGCTAAGGCTTCCGATACCTTTCAAGGAAAAGATAGTAGCAATCTTTTAAGGAAGAGAATCAATGTATCGTGACAAAAAGATAACTGTTGTAATCCCATGTTACAACGAAGAGGAGGGCATAGCTCGGGTGATTCCCACTCTGCCGACCTCTGTCGATGAAATCATTGTGGTCGACAACAATTCGACAGACTCTACATCCGATGTTGCGGAGAAACTTGGAGCAAAGGTGGTTTTTGAGGCTCGAAAGGGCTATGGTGCCGCGTACAAGGCGGGTCTATCCGCAGTGAGTGGCGATATCGTCGTTACGATGGACGGTGACGGCACGTATCCGGCGGAACAAATAGAAGAATGCATCGACTACCTTCTAGACAACGATCTCGATTTCGTTTCGGCTTCAAGATTCCCACTGAAGAATCCGGGAGCGATGAATCTCTCGAACAAGATAGGAAATACGGTTCTCACCCTGGCGACACTTATTCTTTTCTTCAGGGGTATCAGGGATTCTCAATCTGGAATGTGGATATTCAAGAGTTCTATATATGACAAATTGAGTCCTGAAAGCAACGGTATGCCTTTTAGCGAAGAGATCAAGATCGCTGCGCTAAGACATCCTGAAATAAGATTCGATGAATATAACGTGAATTACCATCCAAGAATAGGAGAGGTAAAACTGGAAAAGTGGAAGGACGGTATGAGGAATCTCTTGTACCTTGTCAAATTGAGGTTCAAGCCGATCAAGAGGTAGCGTCTTGACGGTCAAAGCGCTTCTTTGAAATCAGAAGGAGAACAAGATGCTTAAGAATCTATTCCTTATCGTTTTGACTGTGATCATAAACACGACGGGGCAGTTCGTTATAAAAACGGGGGTCAACAAGATCGGAAGGATTTCTTTCACAAACGAGTTCGTTCCGACCATATACAGGGCTCTTACAAACTGGGTCATAATCAGCGGCTTCGGGATCTATTTCATCAGTGCGATTCTATGGATCACGATACTTTCGAGAACACAGCTCAGTTGGGCTTTTCCTATTTTGAGTTTGTCCTATGTCATCACGGTTCTCATCTCTCCGATTTTTCTGAACGAATCGTTTTCGGTTCAAAGACTTATAGGGACATTGGTGATCGTTTTCGGTGTATATTTGATCAGCAGGACTTATTGATGCATTTCAATTTCTTGTGGAGCAATTCAAGTTGAAAGCCCGAACTCCATTTTTCATTATCAATGCATCTGTGGTTCTTTTCTCACTCTTGAACGGATTGGGAATAGTGCCGTGTAGCGATATCCTTGGTGTGATTTTCTCGTTTTATTCTCTTTTTATACTGCCAGGCTTTTTGATATCGAAGGTTTTCCTTCGCAGAGAAAAATGCAGGTTCTTCTCTGTCATCTTGTATTTCTTCGTCAGCCTGGTTGTTGTCGCCATCGTTGTTCTTCTTGGATCAATGCCGTTCATTTCATTCCGTGAAATATCGATTGCGTTGGCGG
>NATK01000133.1 GCA_002085285.1 Candidatus Latescibacteria bacterium 4484_7 | reverse complement strand
CCGACCGGGTCCCCATAGGAGGTTGAGCGAATGAGGTGGGACGAGCCTGCGAGTACGGCTATGTATTTGGTATAATGTCTATTGTAAGTCCTGTAGCAAGGCAATGGCACAAGGATGGACTGGCTCCATCTGGCCATATACCTCATTGCGACAAGGACCTACAATGTTTATGACTATCAGCAAATTTCTTCAGAAGTATCCATTCGACTCTCTCTCGAAGCGCTCATTCGAATCTCAGCTACGCTCCGAATCCGTATCACGCCAAATGCAAAGCATTACCTGGGCATACGAAGAAACCCATTTGATAGATGCCTGCCTCGATCTTCACGTAAGCTCAGCCATTAGCTGCTCGCTCATTCTGATTGTAGAATAATCGATGCCGTATCGTATGAAAAAGCAATTCATACGATCCTTACGGTGAAAGGGCTCAAATATGAACCACCATACAGCTTTGACGGAAGCACTGAATTGTTTATTTTTCAGGACTGGTTCCTTGAATTACTATCCATTTCAAATTCTGCGAGTCTCACCGAATGAGCGATGCCTCCTATGGGCAGTCGATTAGTGGGAGTAGGAAGGGAACCAGCGTGCGCAGCACATTCAACAAAAAAGATATCCATCGAAAAGATATCCATCGAAACGTAACGGGGAGCCACAACGCTGCAGGGAGCCACTCCGGCTCAGGCTGCCATTATCTCCTCTTCCGAAGCGGTAGCGGATGAATAGCCGATAGTACGCTCTATCTTTATATTCAGCCCTGTATGTCTCGACACAGCCCACTCCATTTTATCGGTAGACAGATATTCGACACCGGTCTCCAGTGTATAGATAGCATCGTGTACTTCCATCACCGGACCCTGGTATCCCTGCTCCCTGGCAGACTCGATCATCGCCTCTCTGGCGTCTCTCTCGATAAAGGTCCATAGAAAAAAGAAAATCGAGTATTTGTCTTTGTGTTTGCTCTGCTTGTAAATACGTTTTTTATTTTCGTCGTAGCCAACAAACTCGTAATCGTATTTCGCAAATCCCTTGGCCTTCCTGAGCATGGTTTTGTTATGTTTTCCGAAATGTGCGATAAATTCGTCCACCATCGCCTCGCTCTCCATGACATAGGCTTTGAATATATGGCTCGATCCTATCAATCGCTTTCTCCTTTCGCCGTTATCGGCCGCAGTGATACGCTCTTTGACATAGTCAATATCCTTGTCGAATCGTTTCGCGAAATGTCTCCGGAGCCTCTTCTTGTTTTTGACCATCATCCAGTGCCACGGGTATTTGGTTCCATCAGGGTCGATAATGCCCAGCACTATGCTCTGTAGAGCGCTGCTCATATCGTATGCCGTATAGCCAAGCATTCTGCGTGTAACGCTTTTTATCGAAGTGAATAGCGAATATTTGCGGCTCATCTGCTCGTCCATCACCCGCTCCTCTATCCAAAAACCCATATCGTCGCGACCGTTCATCCTCGAAAGCATATAGAGCAGGTCTCTCTTCGGAACCACGGAGAGCTTCGACTCCCACAGATAGAAGTCGCTGGAAGTCCTTGGGCTTGGTTCCACGAATTCGAGCTTCAAAAACAACTCGATGGCACTGGAGGCGATTCTCTCGAGCTCATCTGTAGTGCGGTAGCTATAGCTATGGTGAGCCGGTTTGTAGTTGCCATATCTCTCGAACAGCTTAATGAAGCTGTATTTTTTATCATACCGCTCCAGGTGCCTGAGGTGAGGATTACGATTATGAACCGTCCCCTTGTTCACTATCTGCTCGAATACTCCGAAAACGGAATCGGCATACACCATACCCTTCTCCCATCCCTTGAGCGGATGAATATACCCATGTTTCTTTAAGGCGTGATAGAAGCACACGACCATAACCGACCGGATCGGAACCAGTGCCGGATTGATGGCACGATAATCCCTGCCGAATATCGAGAGACCTATGGAGCCAACCATAACCTGGTTGATAGGCAACTCCACCACCCTATCCAACAACCCCACCTCGATAAAACATCCTTTACACTTTACCATGGACGCCATATGGGCGTCCCATACCGTCCTACTGTATGGCGCCAAAATGGCGTCCGTATCCCCTATTTGTGGGCTTTTACCCTTGAAATGACTTTTTGTCATTTCACGCAACTTTTCAAAATCGAGACCGTTTTCTTCGAGCCATCTGTGTAGTGTAGGTCTGCTGGTTCCGAGCAGTTTCGCGATAAAGGCCTTTGTGGTTTCGAGCCCGTATCTTGTAGCGAATGCTATGGCGGTAATTATCCTGCCTCTCCTGTCGAGACCTCCGAGACGGTTGGTTGACACGCTGTTTAGATTCAACACCCTGCCAGGCATTGGTTCCGCTTCGTAGTTCTGACTGTGACTCCAGGTTGTAGGCTTTGTCATATTGCCCTGAGATGATGGATTTGCGATGGATTCTTGTATGAGGGAAGGCTGTGAAGGTTCTCAGGCTTCAGCCAGCGGCTTCCTCGATCAATCGCTTGCCGGACTCTCGTGATCGAGAGCCCTGGAAAGTCGCTGACTGGGCGCCTGAGAAAGCCCGGCAAACGATTGTCTTATATATATTTATTATACCGAAATATACCTTTTATGTGTTGAATAGGCTGTCGGAGATGCTGGCTCCTATATCTACCCGCCTCCGCTGGTTCCTTGTCTATTTACCGTAAATCGTGAAGTGTCACTTGACAATCCGTTCGATAACGGTTATCATTTTGGTATGAGTAGACCGCACGAAATACCGGAAAACGAGCTTATCAGATACATCGAGATGATGATGCCCCTTGGTTTCACGGCAAAGGCGCTGAGCATCGAGCTTGGCTTCAGTGCCGACTACATCAAGACACGTGCCCAACGGTCAGAAGCGGTCAAAGATGCCATCATTAAATCACGGTTGGCTCATACGTCCGCCGTGATGAAGACATTCAATCAGGTGCTTCTGGACCCAGGCCACGAGAAGTGGTCGATGACCGTAGCCGAGCGTGTCGCAAGCCGCTATATGGCCGATGAGGAACCACGGGAGAGCGGTGGTTCCGATGGTTCCGTGGATGTCGAAGCCGCTGCGGACAAGGTGATTGGAGACCTGGGTGAGAAGCGCTGAGTTTATCCCTGGATATCTTGTTTATGTATCCTGAAAACGTCATCCATCATTTCATCTGGAGATACGCGTATCTTCCATCCGAATCGAACAAAACACCTCTTTATATGTACGAGATGGTAGACCACTATCTCAACACCTCCAGCGACATCGTAAACATCAAGGCATTTCGTGGTTCCGGAAAAAGTATCAATACTGTCATTCTGGCGCTCTATCTCGTAGCCACAGGCCGGAAGCGCTATGTGCTCATCGTGTCGGACACGGCTCACCAGGCCGAGGCGCTGATTGCCGATATCCAGTCTCTTGTCGACGAGTCCGGGCTTGGCCTGAAGGTAGAGAGATCGATTACAGGAGAGATAGAGCTTGTCGTTGACGGCAGATCGTCCTACATCGTAGGCAAAGGCGCTGGCTCCAGTATGAGGGGAATCAAGCGCGGGCGAATGCGGCCCGACCTTGTCATTACCGACGACCTGATGAACGATATGGTGGCTCAGAACAGGTTACGATCCGAAAGGCTGAAGCGCTGGGTCTTTCAGGTTTTGATGCCTTCGATGGAACCGGGCGCTCCGCTGTGGAACGTCGGCACTCCGCTCTCCCAGGGTGATGTTTTCAGCTATATGTGCGACAACTATCCTACCCTTGAAATACCGATATCCGATGACGTATGGCCTGACAGGTTCCCTCCTGAATGGATAGACAGGAAGAGGGACGAATACAGCAAGGCGGGTATGTTGAGAGCCTGGAAAAGCGAGTATGAATTGATCCTGACAGACAGCGAGACGAGGGTATTCGACACCTCCAGGATCAACGTCGTAGACGAATCCTCCCTGCCTGGTTCCCTGAGCTGGTATTGCACGCTCGACGGTGCCTTCAGCGAAGCGCAGAGCGCCGATTACAGCGCTTTCGCAGTCGTGGGTATCGATGCCTATGGCAGATGGTACGTGGCTCCATACGGCCTTCGGAGCGGTATCGACAGGGTGATCGACAGGCTCTTCGAGCTTCAGTCCCGCTACGGCTTCCTGGAGGCAGGGATCGAGAAGGGATCGTTCAGGCTGGCGGTACAGCACGAGATAGAGAGACGGATGATCGACTACCAGCAATATTTCACGGTCAACGAGCTCAATACCACAGGCTCCAAGATAAGCCGCATCAAGGCACTGGTTCCGGTCGTCAACGGAGGACGGCTCACGATCGTCGATACGGGTGAGGATGCCGAGCTCCTGATGGAGCAGCTGGAGCTCACCGATTCGACCGCCTGCCTGGCATCGCACGACGACCATCTCGATGCGCTGTGCCAGATGATCCAGATGCCGCTTCACTACAACGAGGGAGCCATCCCGACACGTGAAGACTACGAGGGCTATATGGAACCACGGCCCAACCCTTATATATAAAGGATAACGATGAAAGATACCAGAATACTCGATTTTCTCAACTCGACACTGAGCGGGGCGGATTCGTACCACAACGAGGCACTGGGTCCGGTAGCGGACAGCAGAAACGCCTACCAGGGTCTTCCCTACGGCAACGAGGTGGAAGGCAGGAGCGCCATCGTCAGCAAGGACATACAGCGGACGGTACAGGGTGCTCTGCCATCGATCGTGGAGCCGTTTCTCGGAGACGAGATCGTCAGTATCGAGAGCGAGATACCGAGCCAGAAGGATAGCTGCAGGAAGGCCGAAGCTCTCATCAACTACCAGTGGAGCAGGAAACATCGGCCTCTGGAGCTGATGGAGACGATAGCCGTCAATCTGATGGTGGACGGAACCGCCTGGGTGATGACGGGATGGGATGCCGAAGGATACCCGACGCTGAGCGTGGTTCCCTTCGAGAGCGTGATACCCGACCCTGCCGCTACGAAACCCGAAGAGATGCGCTTCGTCATCTACCGCCGAAAGGTGAGCGTGTCGGAGATACTCTCGAATCCGGAGTGGTTCGGAAAGCAATCGAAGCAGAGTCTCCAGGTGTTGATGCCGGATACGGAGAGCGAATACGACCCGAGACCGGAACCAGGCAGGCAGGACGACTACAACCCTGACGACAGGGCGCTGGAGAAGCTGGAGCTCTTCGAATATTACGGATGGTACGACATGGACGGTGACGGCATAGCGGAGCCTGTGCTGGCCATCTGGCACAAGGACAAGCTGCTGAAGATGGTCGAGA
>NATK01000132.1 GCA_002085285.1 Candidatus Latescibacteria bacterium 4484_7 | reverse complement strand
TTGAGTTTCTCCGTTATCGCCATCTTCTATCCCCCTTTATATTCTCCATAATTCTATTTTGAGGTTATGGCCCTTTTACTTAGCCTTCTTCTTTTTCGGCCTGGTCTTCTTCGTCTTTACGACCGGTTTGAAATAGAGGATATCTGTTATCGCTCCTTCCCTTTCCTCCCCGATATGTACGTCATCGGGTTCCACCTCGCCGAGCATGTGCATGATCCCCTGCCCCTTAGAGGCTCCGTCTATCTCTATGACGGCGGGGATCAATGGGGGTTCGTCGGCGCCGCGCCTCGATGCGTCCCAGTTGACATGGACGATACTGTAGGTATTCACAACTCCAGTGTCTTTGAGGATGACCCACTCGTCCGTCGGACGGAAGCATAGCTCGCAGAACATGCGGGGCGGGATCATTATCCGATGGCAGTTGTGGCAGGACCTTCCGACGATTCTACCTGCTTTCAGCTCTTCGAAGAAGCGGCCGATAGCCACGCCGTTGTCCCAGGCGTAGGCGAGATCGGGCTCCCAGCTGGTCGAAAGCACCTTGCCTTTCTTAATGTCAGACGACTTGAGGGGTATTCCTCCAAGTTCGTAGTCTTCCAGCTTCATCTTTCACTCTCCTTTGTTATATCCTCATGACAACGACTGTGCCCATCTGCATAAGGTCACCCCAGGCCTGGGCGAGACCGGTTCTCGGTTTGCCCGGCACCTGGCGTTTGCCTGCCTCTCCACGTAGTTGCAGGAATATTTCGATGATCTTCATGAGGCCAGTTGCAGCTATAGGGTTGCCTACGCCGAGCGCTCCGCCGGATGGGCAGATGGGCAGATTGCCGTCGCGCTGAGTGACGCCGTCCGCGGTGAGGCGTGCCGCTTCTCCCTTCGGGGCGAGCATAAGCCCTTCCATGTGGTGAAGCTCCTTGTAGTCGAACGGATCGTACGGTTCGGCGACGTTGATTTCCTTGGCAGGCTCCTTTATTCCGGCCATCTCGTAGGCCATCCTCGCCGCCTGCTCGACGTATGTCGGATATGAGAGGTCCCGTGTCGCCCAGTACGCAGTGTCTATCGAAAAGCCTACTCCGTCAATCCATACGGGTTTGTCGGTGAGGCGCCTTGCAACACGCTCGGAGGCGAGTATCACAGCGGCAGCTCCGTCCGAGGCGGGGCTGATGTCTAGCCTGTTCACAGGCCAGGCAAGGGTTTCGGAGTTCAGGACGTCTTCCACCGTTATATCCTGCGGGATCTGAGCCGATGGATGGTCCATAGCGTTCTTCTTGTTCTTGACCGAGACGAGGGCAATGTCTCGCTTCGACAATCCGTAACGCTGCATGTAACGGTTCATCTCGAGCGCGAAGATCCATATGAGATTGGGCCTCAACGGTTGCTCCGTCGTGTGGTCGAATATCGTGAGGAATGCTCCCTGAGGATGCGGATGGCATGAAGACATCTTCTCCTCGGCTACAACGAGGCAGGTATCAGCCATTCCACTCGCCACGTGGAACCAACCGTGTATGGGGCTGAAGACACCTGTGCCGCCACCGACGTAGTTGCGCATGAATGGTTTTCTCAGTGCGCCTGCTCCATCTGCGAGGTATTCGCCCTTCATATGGACGCCGTCGAAGGCATCGGGCGCCGTTCCGAGCGTTACGCAGTCGATATCGTCGAGGGTCAGCTCGGCCGAGTCGAGGGCCATCTTGGCCGCCTCCCAGGCGAGCTCTTTCCCTGTCTCCTGCGCTCGTCTCACAAATTTCGTGATTCCTGCTCCAACAATTCCAACTCTTCTATATCCCATTTTTCGATGACCTCCTACTGGTTGGATAATATTGCCACTGCTCCCGTGGCTGTCGGTACTCCACGCCATGTCTGTGCGAGGCCGACTTCGACATCGGGTATCTGTCTCGTGCCGGCTTCTCCCCTGAGCTGTTCGACGAGTTCGTGAATCTTCTGGGCGCCGGAGGCCTCGAAGAGGTGGCCGACGCCAATGGCGCCGCCCGAGACGTTTATGGGGAATTCGCCTGAGATCGAAGTTGCCCCCGAGGTGACGAGGTGAGCGGCTTCACCCCTCATGCAGAAGTTCAAAGCCTCCATGTGCTGAAGCTCTTTGTAGGAGTACTCATCCGAAATCTCTGCAAAATCGATCTGGCTGATCGGGCTGTTGATGCCTGCCATCTTGTACGCCATCTCTGCCGCTATCTTTGCATAGGCCGCTTCTCCCCATTCGCGCATCTCGAGCGTCGGGGTGTCTGTGCACCAGCCGAGGCCTTCGATCCAGATGGGGGCGTCTGTGAGGTTGTTTGCCGTCGAGTCGTCGGCCAAAACAACGACTACTGCGCCGTCTGCGTGCGGAGCAATGTCGAGCCGCCTCAGTGGCAGCGCAACCGGCTCCGAGTTGAAAACGTCTGTCTCGGTGATGTCGGCACCGAAAGCGGCGTAAGGGTTGCGGAGAGCGTTCCCTTTGTTCTTCACGACGACGGAGGCACATGCTTCGGCAGGAGCGTAAGTTTCGAACATGTAGCGGGTCATCTCGAGCCCTGCGATAGTGTGGTACGATTCCCTGAGAGGTCGATTATAGATGGGGTCGAGAGCGAACCCGACTAGCTCCCCGATATTCTTTACGTTCGAAGCCTTGCTGTGAGCCTCGACAGCAACCGTGTGAAACGCTCCGGTCATTATCATCATGTAGGCCGTCGCCATTGCCTGAATGAAATCGCCCGGTACTGTCTGCGTGGGCTTGAGCACCGCGCCGAGCTGATCGGGAGTGTACTCGTCGGCTATGCTGTAGCCTTCCATGAAATCCTCGGTTGCGGTGACGAAGCCGTCGATTTCGTCAGGCTCGAGCCCCGCATCGGTATAGGCCTTCCGCGCGGCCTCGAATATCAATTCTCTGTACGACACATCGGGTGTGACGGGACGGAATCCAGTCGTCCCGATGCCGACAATTGCGACTCGTTTGACCATAAACCTCACCCCTTGCTTGAAGTTGAAGTTGATCTGGACTGTTCTTCGTTCATGATTGAATGGTGTCGTTCGGGTAGATAAAGCAACGCCGAATTATCCCATAGAATGATTAATCGTTCAAGAAAAAGATTGCAGCGAGGCGGGAATGGGAATAGACAAGGTGACCCCCTGTTATTAGGAGTTATGATGTATCCTCCGTTACCTAAGATTGCAGTGCAGTCGAAGATGAGAGAGCATCCGAGTGTGAAAGGATTCGTTTATCCGCCCGATAAGTTGCACCTCTAAAATATAGGTAGAAACACCCATATTTTTATTGACAAAAAACGGGATAACATGTTATAAGTGGTATATAGGGAACTCGATACACACAGACTCATTAATCAAACCTATGAGGAGTTTTTTCATCATTAAAGGAGGGGAATGATGAAATTGTTTGTTACATTGGCACTTGTCCTTGTACTCGTGCTTTCGTCTGCCTCTTTGCAGGCCGACCCTGTTACGGGCACATACAAGTCAACGGACCTCGGAGGTCAAATCCTTACCGGTCGAGCCTCAACATGGCGCACAGGCATCAATTCGGGGCTTCCCCATGTTATGCATATTCAGTCATGGGACGGGGCGACACTCGGGACGCAGTGGGAGATCACGTGTCCCGTCGAGGACACGCCGTTCGATGTCCAGGACAACAGGGACTCAACAGGAACGGGAACCGTTGTCTACACATCACATTTTCATGGAGGTGGATTCGTCTTCTACACGGGCGGTTGGCCATGGGGTGACGGAGCGGGTACGCTGGACGAGACAACGATGATTTCGACCGTTCAGTATGTCAACAATATCCCCGTTGCCTCGGTCGTGAACGGCAACACTTCGGGCACCTTTGACGACGGTGCTTTGCTTGTGTTCGCCATCGGCAACGGCTCGGGTGTAGGAGAGACAACGAGCCTCGATCCGACGATTACGATTCCACCAGACTACCCTGTGTTCCTCGACGATACGTGCAATCCAGCCCCGCCGGACAAGCAGTTCGGCACATGGGGCAATGTGTGTTGCATAACAGTGCAGATCGATGCGACGATCACCACAGAGCCGGAGACATGGGGAAGTATAAAATCGATGTTCAAGTGATTGAGCCTTTTGTCGCCCGTTCGCAGGGTTATGTTCCGCATCACATTCTTCATGTCGGAAGACGGAACTATGCCTGCAGTCAACCGGGACATACCTAAGATCGAGCAGTAGATTCGTTCATCGGGTCGGTGAGAAGCGCAAGGCGTTTCGGCGCTCGTTTCATCAACCGCTGATGTCGAATATAGTACGGAAATGGTAACCGTAAATGGCGAATGTGATCGCCGAAGGGAAGAGCTTCGGGCGTTTGAAGAGCGACCAGAAGAAGAGGTTCCAGTAGTGTCTGCGTCCCTTGTTCTTGATGCCAAGGATCCACATCGATTTGAAGAGCGCAACCGAATGCCCAAGACCCAATCGCGGTTTAGTCCTCGGTCTGAATTCCCTGAGGAAATCCTTCACGCGTTCATTGTACGGTTTGCTCGAGTAGAGCTCCCTGAGAATCCTTTTGTAGCCGTCTATGAGCTTGCCGCGGTCCATCCTCGGAACAAAGTTGAGCGAAAGGTCTGTGTTGTTGCCCGTGATGTTCTTTAGCAGCCTGTTCTCTTTCTTCAGCCTGTTGTATAGGCGTGTGTTCTTGGGGGCGTTGAGAAGTCCCACCATTGCGATGATTATTCCGCTCTTCTTTATAAAATCGATCTGCCTCTGAAATATCGATGGGGCGTCGTTGTCAAATCCCACTATGAATCCGCCGGTCACCTCGAATCCGTATCTCTGAATCCTCTTGATCGAATCGACGAGGTTGCGGTGCTGGTTCTGGAACTTGTTGCACTCGGCGAGTGATTCTTCGTCCGGCGTTTCGATGCCGACGAATACCGAATTGAATCCGGCATCGACCATGAGTTGCATGAGTTCATCATCGTCTGAAAGGTTGATCGAGGCCTCAGTGGAAAATGTGAATGGATGGCGATGCTCGCGCATCCAGTCTATTATCGCCGGCAGGATCTCTTTCTTGAGCTTGAGCTTGTTGCCGATGAAATTGTCGTCGACAAAGAAGATGCTTCCCTTCCATCCGAGTTCATATATCCTGTCGAGCTCGGCTAAGATCTGCGCGGCAGATTT